>JBPPMM010000135.1:0-8633 GCA_051306075.1 Chitinophagaceae bacterium | reverse complement strand
GAAATTTTTCATCCAACATTTGCAGGCTTGCAAACAGTTCGGTATGATGATGTTACTCTACAATCTCATTATGGAAAGAGTGCTCCGCATTTTGGTATGCCAAGGGGGCATTTGCCTGTAAAAAGTTATTTAGCCGCCCCTGTTATTTCTCCCATTACTAAAGAAGTAATTGGGGGTTTGTTTTTTGGTCATCCGGAAGCCGCGGTTTTTACAGAAAGAAGCGAAAAATTAATTGAAGGTATTGCTGCCCAGGCCGCCGTTGCTATGGGTAATGCCCGTCTTTTCGAAGAAAAAAAGAAAGCAGAGGAAATATTAAAAGGACAGAGAGAGCAATACAAAAGTATTTTTCAATCGGCAACTGATGCCATGATCATTTTTGATGATCAGGGCAAGGCCATAGAAGCAAACCCGGCGGCCACGGGGATATTTGGTTATAGTTTAGAAAAGGTAAAATCATTAAAAGGCAAAGATATTTTTCCTCATACCGAACAATTATTTAATGCGATAGAAGATATCGTCCGGTCGGGCAGGCGCTATAGAGGCATCGGTGATATACAAACACAAAATGGCATTATACCAGTGCAAATAGTCGGCAGCCATTATAGTCTTAAGGGAAAAATTCATACCCTGCTATTATTAAGACCCGTTTCCTCTGATAAGCAAATCGAAGAAGCTTTAATAAAAAGTGAGAATTTTGGTCAAACCATTGCCAATATCTCACCGGTAACATTATGGATGACTAATGAAAAGGGTCAGAACATTTATGTGAATCATACCTGGCTGGAAATGGTGGGAGGTAAAATGGAAGACCATATGGGAACGGGATGGATCAATTCCATTGTTGAAGAAGATCGTGGGCTTGCGGAGGAATCGTTTTTAAATGCGTTTAAAAGCAAGCGAATTTACACCACCGATTTTCGGATTAAGAGAAGAGATGGTGCTATCAGATGGTGTAGTACTTATGGAAGCCCATATTATTTACCCAATGGAAAATTTGGAGGCTATGCCGGTTCTCTTACTGATATTACCGACCGGAAGGAGGCTGAGAATAAACTTGCCAGTCAGCATACCCTGATAAATACACTGACAAATAACACTCTTCACGCCTTGTTTTTAATGGATGTTCAGCAACGGTGCACTTATATGAATCCTGCTGCTGAACAAATGACCGGCTATAAATTAAATGAGGTTCAGGATAAGTCTCTTCACTACTATATTCATCATACTTATACAAATGGCACTCACTTTCCCATTGAGGAATGTCTCATAGACCGGGCCTTACCTGAAAAAATGCAAACACAGGGTGAGGAAACTTTTATACGGAAAAACGGGGATTTTTTTCCTGTTTCATTTGTAGCCAGCCCTATTATCGAAAATGGAATTCCTGTGGGAACAGTAATTGAAGTAAGAGAAACTACAGAGGAGAAGAAAATTAAGGAGGAGCTCAGAAACAAGGAAAGAGAATACCTGGCCATGCTGGAGCTAAAGGTAAAAGAGAGAACAGCGGAACTGGAAAAAATAAATTATGAATTGATGCAGTTTACCTCAGTGGCCAGTCATGACCTCAAAGAGCCGGTGCGCAAAGTTTCAATCTTTTCCGAGAGATCGAAAGAACTTGCAAAAGATTTTCATAATCCCCAGTTTCATCAATACATGGATAATGTGATTAATTCCTCCAAAAGAATGGCGTTACTTATTGACGACCTGCTTTCGTTTTCCCGCTTGTCGCAGGAGAGCTTTCCATTACAGGATGTAAATCTGGGGAATCTGCTTGATCATACCAAAGATGATCTGCAACTGGCTATCTCAGAAAAGGAAGCGGAGGTTATTGTAGAACCATTGCCCACTATAAGGGGCATAGAACTTCAACTTGGCCAGGTATTTTTAAACCTGATCAGCAATTCTCTAAAGTTTTCACATGAAGACCGCCCGCCAAAAATTAATATTAGCTGTGCCTCTAAGTTGGGTCAATACGTCATAACATACACAGATAATGGTATTGGATTTAATAATGAAATGTCTTCAAGAATATTTGACATTTTTGAACGCTTACATCCCAGGGAACAATATGAAGGAACGGGAATAGGCCTGGCTATTGTTCAAAAAATTATTACTCTTCATGGTGGAGAAATAACTGCTTTCAGCATACCAGGGGAAGGATCAGAGTTTACGATTGTATTGCCTAAGAATCCGGAGCCATTTATGATATTAGCAAATAAATAATTTATTGAATCCTGGTCAATCAAATTTGAAAAGGCAGCTTCAAAAATAATACGGAAGAATTTATATGGGATCAATCCCTGTGGACTTTACTTTTTCCCCATCATTTTTTTTCAAGCTATCAATACCCAATGCTTCATAAACCGGGCATGAAGAGGCGGCACTTGTGATCATAAATATTCCCGATAAAACCAGTAAGGATATACCAGCTATGCCTTTAAATTTTCCGGTTGAGTATGCGGCTATCATGCCGGTTGCTAAGGCAGTTCGGATGATCCTGTCGGCGCCACCCATATTCTTTTCCAATTTCATATACTGGTTTCTGAAATAAATTACAAATACTATACCTTGTTTTATTTCTACTCAGCTTCCGTCTTAATTATAAATAATCTCCTTCGAAGTATCCTGATTTCTAAATGGGGTTCTTCTGCTGGCAATTACTTATTATTAGGCGGATTGCCAAAGAAAAATAGCAGCCATTTTTTTTGCTTATTGACAAGAGGAAAGCAATTTGGTTATCACATTGTCCAGTTCTCCGGGTGTTGTTGGTTTTGTAATCATCTCCACCTCAAATTTTTTACAAAAATCATTATCAGCTGGCGAACTGGAAGTAGTAAAAATGATAACAGGAATGGACTGAGTATCTTTTTCACTTTTTATAATGGCTAAGGTTTCCTTGCTATTTAGTACCGGCATGTTTAAATCCAGTAAAATTAACGAAGGAGGGTTTTTGATGCCTTTTGAAGATTGCAAATAAAAAACACCTCTCTTCCATTGGCGGTTTCAATCAAATAATGATTCTCATCTTTATCTCTTAATGCGTCCCTCAGTAATTCCCTGTCATCCGGATTATCATCGGCATAAAGTATAACCAGCCTTTTTTTCATATTCCTGTCTATAATCTAATCATTAGTTGATAAAATTCCGGGTTGATTATGGAAAGAGATGGTGGGTTATTTTCTGATTATTAAAAACCCGCTTTCAGAAAATGGTTGACGCTGTTGACCGAATGAGTCGTTCGCTTCGTGACCTTCTTAATTACGCCAGTCTTGAACACGAACAAAAATTTCCGATCTGATAATCACCCCTCATTAATTTGAATCTTTTAACCATTTTCAAGCCATTGGTTAAAAAATTATTACTCTAATGCAATTATGATTTTGTTCTCTGAATTACAGTAGAGAACCAATAGAAATACCTATAATTATTATATCTAAAACAATACTCAGGAAGAATACAGGAATGGTAATTTTTGTTGGCATGGCCGCCAGGTTTGTTACCAATGACATGGCCATAGCAGCTATGGCTATACCCCATAAAAAAAAGTTATTACCTCCGAATATGATCGCCATTACTGTTAAAGGAGTGAGAATGCAACCGTGGGAGGTGATGATTACGGCCAGCCAGCCAAAGCGAAATTTTTCTTGTCCATTACACCAGGTAATAAATTTTGCCAGGAAAGATTGGCTTTTGATGTCATTTAAATAAGCCGGGTTGAGTGTTTGCTGTATTGTTTGCATGTATAATGATTTTGAGAAGCAAATTTGAGAAGCTTCCTGTCAAAAACTTATGACCCTTGTTAACATGATACCTGATTATTATTACCAAATGTTAAGGCGGAGAGGATTACCTGTTCATTAACTGATTATAATCATCTTTTTTCTCTCTCTATATCATTTGACAGGCTTACTGGTTTAAATAATTTTGTATAAACAATAAGGTATGTTAATTGAAGTGAGTAAAAACAAGACAATTGCTGAACTGCAATCGGATTTTAGGCGGTTTTATCCCTTTTTAAGACTAGACTTTTATAACAACACAAACGGGAAACTTGGAACCTTTTTAAATCAAAAACTAAATGGGACAATGTTTCTGGATAGGGCAGGTAATAAAAGGGAAGGGGGCATTCAGTTAATGGATTCCATGACAATTGAAGCATTGGAGAAAACTTTTCAAAATAGGTTTGGTATGTTGGTGCAGGTGTCCAGAAAGTCGGGAACGGTTTGGCTGCAAACTACTATGACTGATAGCTGGACCCTGAAACAACAAAATGAACATGGCCGCGAATTGTCATTACCTGATAAAAACACTTCACCGAATATTGAAATTGATTAAGATTAGTAGAGAAGATTTTTTAGGTTATCAATATTTTCAATACAGATTTTTCCTTGTTTTATTTCGATTAGCTTCTCAGATTTAAAATCGCTAAGTGTTCTGATAAGCGATTCAGTTGCGGTACCTACGTACTGAGCAATATCTTCCCTGGATATTTCAATCGGTTTGCTTCCACCAAACTTGCTATGAATATCAATCAACGCCCCGGCCACTCTTTTTCTTAATGAGCTATAGGCAAGGTTTAATAATCTTTCTTCTTTCTCTTTTACATTTTGTGTTATTATTCGTATGAATTTAGCGGCAACAGTTATATCGCTGTATATCATTTGTAAAAAATCTTCTTTCGGTATCTGCATGATCTCTGCTTCTTCAAGTATAACAGTTGAGTCATCATAATTTCTTTCCTCAATTAAGGCAGAATAACCGATAAAATCACCGGTGCTAAACAGGTCAGTGATATATTCCTTTCCGTCCGGATGAGTTTTGAATCCTTTGACTTTTCCTTTCAGTAAATAATAAAGATGTCTTGGGCGCTTACCTTCCTGGTAAAGGGTTTGTTTTTTTTGATAAGATTCCTGTTCAAAATGGTCTGCAATATTCATCAGCAATCCTGACTCTTTTATATCTTTTATAAACTGCTGAATTCCCAAGGGGGAGGGTGCATATTGCTGATTAATAATTTCAGTTTTTTTTAAGCGAATTTCTATAGCATTGAGTAATTCGATATCTTCAAAAGGCTTGGTAATATAGTCATCCGCACCCATTTCCATTCCTTTGCGCATGTCTGTTCGCTCTGTTTTGGCAGTCAAAAAAATGAAGGGAATGGATTGGGTGGCTTCGTTTTTACGCAGCAGGTGCAGCACGCCATAGCCATCCAGTTCCGGCATCATAATATCACAAACGATGATATCAGGTTTTTCTTTCAATGCCAGTTCAACTCCTGTTTTCCCATTTTCAGCGGTAAAAGTTTTATATCCCGCCATATCCAGTATTTCAGCTGTATTTTCCCTTATGTCGGTATTATCATCGATTACTAAAACTGATTTCATACTGCTAATGATTTACGGGAATGGAAAAAGTGACGGTAGTGCCATGATTCAACTTGCTTTTCAATTGAAGGGTACCATTGAGAATATCGATATATCTTTTTACGATATGTAAACCTAACCCCGTTCCCTGGATATTGGTGGCATTGGCTCCTCTGAAAAAAGTGGTGAACAGGTGTTGCTGATCTTCTTCCCCTATCCCAATTCCCTGATCGGCAATTGAAACCACGGCTTTCTCCTTATCTACTTTTGTATTTATCCTGATTTCTGATCCTTCTCCTGAAAATTTTACGGAGTTTGTAATTAGATTAATCAAAATGTTTTTAAGCAATTTTTTGTCTGAATAGACTTTTGTGCTTCCGTCGTAATTCATCTCAAAATGCTGATCTTTTTTTAATAACCTGTTCAATTCATTTATCGTTTCGGTGGTTAAAGCTTTCAGATCAAATTCACTGCACTGTGATTCTTTTTTGCCCTCATCCAGTTTTCCTAGAGAAAGAAAATCTTCCAGGATATCGTTCAGTTGTTTTACTGAACTTTTTATTTTGTCGGTATGCCTGTTGCGTTTGTCCTGTTGTTCGGTGGTTGTATATTTACTTAGCAACGACGCTGAGGATAAAACAGTGCTGAGCGGAGTTCTGAATTCGTGGGAAGCCATGGACACAAACCGGCTCTTGATCTCATTTAATTGTTTTTCCTTATCCAATGCTTCACTCAGTTCTTTCTGCGATTGTTCAAGTCTTTGTAATGCCTCCTTCAATATCATGGTTCTTTGTTCCACTTTTATTTCCAGTTCCGCATTCAGCTTTCTAATTTCAGTGCTCACTTGTTCCAATTGCTTTTGCTGTGCTATCATGTCTTGTTCAATCTCCTTTCTCCTGGTTATATCTACTACAAAGGCTATTACAAAAAGATCATTTTCTTTGGTATAGTGGCTTAAACTGACTTCGACAGGAATTTTGCTACCATCTTTTTTTCTGCCATTTAGATCTCGTCCCTGTCCCATTACCCGGTTTGATGGTTTTTGATAAAATCCTTCCCTCATTTTGTGATGAGGTGTTTTTAATTGATCGGGAATTAATATTTCAATGGGTTGTCCAATAAGCTCACTGCTATCATAATTAAATATCCTTTCGGTTGCAGGATTTACCAATAGAATATTCCCATGCGAGCCGGTAAGTATAATACCTTCAGTCGCATTTTCAAAAAGGGAAGTCATGTGAGCCTGGTCGAGCATCAGAAGGTTTAGCTTAAGTAATGGAGTAAATATAGTTAAAGAATCAATGAGTGAAGAAAGGCTACTTATTCAGCCAGCGGCCCTACCGGGGCTTTATTATAAAACAACACGGCTTGGTACAGAATGTTCTGATTTATTTTTAACAGAACAAAATTTTTTCACTGCATTAACCAGGTCTCTGATATTTTCTTTCTTTACCAGGTTATAGCCAGTTAACATTGATTTCTTTTTAACAAGGTCCTTTGTTAACCGGGCTCCCATCCTGAGCTTAAACCTGTCCTTCCATGAAAGTTCATTGAAAAGCATCTTCCCAGGGTAATAATAAATTTTACATTGTGCCCTGATCTCTTCGGGTACGCCCTGGCGGAAATAAGTATTTAGTTTTTCTTTTTCTAACGGTGACGTGCCTGCCACCTGGAAAAAGAAAATTTGTTTACCTCTTAAAGCCTTCAGGTTAGTTTGGAGCCATTGGCTGATTTTCAATTTGCCGGTATAAACGCTGCTGCCAATTATGATAAAATCGAAATAAGAAAGGTTGCCTTCGTCCAGCTCAGTGGTAGCGAAATAAGCTAAATTCAATTCTTCCGAAATCCATTGTGCATATTGCCTTGTGGTGCCATACCTGCCTTTAAAGATAATAATGCCATTCATTTGTTTAATTATTATTAGTTTGAAAAGAACCTGCCAACCGGAGGGCATATACGTAATTAAAAATCAAGTAGTGACGACAAGCATTATGAGACACATTTCATAAACTAATTTCTAGTTCTTTTTTTATGCCTGATTATGGAGACCGTCAACTAATCCTCATAATAATTCTTTTTCGATTTGCAATGCCCTTGGAAAAAGAATTTCGTTTTCAAGGTGTAAATGCTGGACCAGGTCTGCATCTAGTTCCTTCAATTTTGAAAGAGCTACTTTTTGTGTAATGCAGGCATGGGGCGGGGCTGTATAATTATCCGTGAGGTTACGGAAACGTTGAAGATATTTTCCCACAAATTCATTTTCCTCGTTTATCATTAATGCAATGGATTTTCCCAAAGTTTTTACCAACAAACCTGCATAAGGTTCATTTCTTTGGTGAGCATGACCAATCTGTTTTATATAAGGGAAAATAACTTGTTCCTCCCGGGCAAGATGGGGAAGTAATTCCCCATATAAGAGATCAAAGGACTCAATCAATTCACCAAGCCATGGATATTTTGTTTGATGCCCTTCTGCAAATCGCTTCAACACATCTGTTATTTCCGGGAAATTTAAAACCAGGTAAGAATGGTGTACATTAATGATATAGTCAACCAGGAAATCAA
The DNA here is from genome assembly GCA_051306075.1 of Chitinophagaceae bacterium. Classification (GTDB taxonomy): domain Bacteria; phylum Bacteroidota; class Bacteroidia; order Chitinophagales; family Chitinophagaceae; genus Terrimonas_B. The sequence goes on along the minus strand of JBPPMM010000135.1, from coordinate 705 downwards.
CGCTCCAGTTATTGAAATTGATAGAGCTGGAAACCTGTATTACCCGCATCACATCGGTAAGCTCTTTTTTTAATGTTTCTATTTCAATCTTATGAATGTCACAAGCAGTTTGTAAGGCAATTTTACCTCCACAGCAATAGCTGATATGATATTTGCTGAAGACATTCGCGGTACGGTAGTCCTGCATCACAATACCTGTTACAGTGCTTTCATTAGTAATATTATCGGTTGTAAGATTCATTTGTTTTAACGGCAATTGTAAGTATTTGTGGTTATCATTTGAATGATATTAGTCAGGTGGACACATGATTTTTGGATGATCAGCAAGCACATCTGTAATGATAAATAAACAGATGGATGGTTTTAAGTCCCTGATACAAGAAGTACTAACCCCGTTATTCATAAAATAGCAAAATTTGATATGAATAAATCAAAGCTGTTTCTATGAAAACCAATTAGTGGTTAGAAACTTGATAGATAAACGTATGGTTCTTTCACCCTGATAAGATCATGTACTTATCATTCTGAGAAACATCATCTGTACACCTGATGTTTATCACTCTTTAATGTGGACGGTCAATATACATTTGCCACATAGAAGATTAAACTCTTTTATTTTTTTACCTTAATTTATAAAAATGCAACTCAAATCGTTTTTTGCTACTACTGTCATTGTTACAAGCCTGGTAATTTTTTCCGCCTGCA
>JBPPMM010000112.1:0-4289 GCA_051306075.1 Chitinophagaceae bacterium | reverse complement strand
ATCTATACACTGTTTTCAGATTTTTAAGTGATATTTGGGCCCTTAAAACTGCCATTTTAAAGCTCATTTCAAATGAAAGATTTTTCGTATATCACTGGTTCTTCTCCGGCATTTATTGAAAATATGTACCGGGAGTTTTTAAAAGACCCGAATAGTGTGGATCCGGATATGAAGAAATTTTTCGAAGGATTTGATTATGCAATTGGAAATGGGGCAACAGAAAAAAAAGAGGCCACAAACGGAATCGTTCCTGATACTTCTATAAAGCAGCACATGGTTGCCGAAAAGTCCGGTGAACCGGAGAGTGCAGGCTGGAAAAAAGAATTAGGCGCTTACCGGATGATACTTGGATATAGAAATAAAGGCCACCTGATCGCTAAGACAAATCCTATCCGCGCCAGAAAAGACAGGGATGCAAACCTGACCCTCGCATTTTTTGGTTTGGAAGCGGGAGACCTCGACAAGACATTCCAGGTGGGTGAGCGCATTGGGCTGGGACCGGCAACATTAAAAGATATATGGACCCATTTGGAAAAAGTGTATGCAGGCCATGTGGGAATTGAATTTAAATACATCAGCAACCAGGAAAAAGTAAACTGGTTAACAGTAGAAATGGAAAGAAACTTTTCTAACCCGGTCCCGCTTGAAAAGAAAAAACGCATCCTGGAAAAACTTAACCAGGGTGTTATGTTCGAAAAATTTTTGCACACAAAATATATTGGCCAGAAACGATTTTCTCTTGAAGGGGGAGAAACAACAATTGCCGCATTAGATGCCATCATTAACACGGCAGCAGATAACGATGTGCAGGAAGTGGTGATTGGAATGGCTCACCGTGGCCGGCTGAATATCCTGGCCAATATCATGGGAAAAACATATGAACAAATTTTCAGTGAATTTGAAGGCACAGCCAAATTGGATCAGACCATGGGAACCGGTGATGTAAAATACCACCTGGGTTTTGGAAGTGAAGTGAAGACGGTAAGTGATAAAACGGTTCATTTAAAATTAATGCCGAATCCCTCTCACCTGGAAGCAGTAGATCCTGTTGTTGCTGGTTTTGCAAGGGCTAAGGCGGATGTCATGTATCAAAGTGATTATGATAAAATTTTGCCGATCTTAATCCATGGAGACGCTTCGGTGGCAGGACAAGGAATTGTTTATGAGGTTTTGCAGATGAGTGATCTCGATGGTTATTATGTAGGAGGAACAATTCATTTTGTTATAAATAACCAAATCGGATTTACCACGGATTTTGATGATGCCAGAAGTTCTGATTATTGTACTTCGCTTGCAGCAGCCATACAAGCTCCGGTTTTCCATGTTAATGGTGACGATCCTGAAGCGGTTTTAAAATGTGCAGAGATTGCAACACATTACCGCCAGGAATTTAATAGCGATGTATTTATTGACATGGTTTGCTATCGAAGGCACGGGCATAATGAAGGAGATGACCCAAAATTTACCCAACCACATTTATATGCTCTTATTGATAAACATCCTAATCCACGGGAAGTATACATAAAATATTTGCTGGAGAATGGAGAACCGGATGCACAGGAACTGGCGAAACAAATGGAGAAGAAATTCTGGAACGATCTGCAGGAAAGACTGGATGAGGTAAAACAGAAACCTCTTCCTTATCATTACCAGCAACCGGAATTATGGTGGAAGAATTTAAGAAAAGCGAATGAAGAGGATTTTGATCAATCCCCGGTAACGGCTATCACAACCGACAATTTCAAAAAGATTTTTGAAGCCATAATGAAATGGCCTGAAAATTTTAAACCACTTCGTAAAGTGGAAAAAATTATCCAGGATAAATTAAAGTTATTTGAAGCAGAAGGAAAAATTGATTGGGCCACCGGCGAATTGCTTGCCTACGCCAGTTTATTGCTGGAAGGGAAAGACGTTCGTATGAGCGGACAGGATATACGGCGGGGAACATTCTCCCACCGGCACGCTGTTCTTCGTGATGAAAATACAGATGATGCGTATAACCGTCTTGACAGGATAGAGGGAGCAACAGGTAAATACAGAATCTATAATTCTTTCCTGAGCGAATATGGTGTATTAGGTTTTGAATATGGCTACAGCATGGCTAATCCAAATGCCCTGGTAGTTTGGGAAGCACAATTTGGGGATTTTGCTAATGGAGCTCAAATGATCATTGATCAGTTTATAGCTGCCGGTGAACAAAAATGGAACCGGATGAACGGGGTCACTTTATTGTTGCCTCATGGTTATGAGGGACAGGGCCCCGAACATAGCAGTGCAAGAATGGAAAGGTTTTTACAAATGTGTGCAGAATTAAATATGGTAGCAGTTAACATCACTACTTCCGTTAATTTCTTTCATTGTTTGCGCCGGCAGGCTACCTGGCCTTTCCGTAAACCATTAATTGTTTTTTCGCCGAAAGCAAACCTGCGTTACCCGGGAAGTTATTCCACTACGGAAGAATTTATGACCGGCGGTTTCAAAGAAGTTATAGACGATTCTTTTGCTGATTACAAAACAGTAAAAAAAGTATTGTTCTGCAGTGGCAAGATTTATTTTGACCTGGCGGAACGACAACAAAAAGATGACAGGAGAGATATTGCCATCATAAGACTTGAGCAATTATATCCATTGCCATTAAAACAATTGGAAGAGCTGCACAAAAAATACAACCGGGCAACATGGTTTTGGGTTCAGGAAGAGCCGCTTAACATGGGTGCCGCATCTTTTCTTCAAATGAATTTGAAGACCATCAATTATGGGGTTATCAGCCGGCAGCCAAGTGCTTCCCCGGCCACAGGTTATATGAAAGTACATAAACAGGAGCAGGAAGAAATTATAGAAACGGCTTTTTCAATATAAATTAATAATCGAACCAAATAGGAGATGACCAGGTTGAAAAAGAGGTGCAGTAATAAAACTAAAACAACAAACCCGAAACAATTTTTATGATTGATATAAAAGTACCAACAGTAGGAGAGTCTATAAGTGAAGTGACTCTTTTGAAATGGACAAAAAAAGACGGAGATTATGTTGACAGAGATGAAGTAATTGCGGAACTGGAAAGTGAGAAAGCAACATTTGAAGTAAATGCAGAAAAGGCTGGCGTGTTAAAAACAGCAGTCCAGGAAGGAGATACATTGAAAATTGGTGATCTCCTGGCCAGCATCGATGAATCGGCAGCAAAGCCAGGTAATGATTCAGAGCAAAATAAAGAAACCAGCAAGACCCCGGAAAAAACAGGTTCAAACGGCCAGGAAAAACATGACGTAAAACCTGACGCAACAGTTTCAAGTCAAAAGCCTGCTTCAGCTGATGTAAGGGCAACCCCGGTGGCTTCAGCTATAATGGCTGATAAAAAAGTAACGGGTTCATCCATATCCCCATCGGGTGCCGGTGGCAAAATTTTGAAAAATGATGTGCTGGCAGCCATATCTAATCCGGGTAAAAAGGCTTTTTCAGGTGCAGAATTGTATTCAAGAAATGAACGTACTGAAAAAATGAGCAATCTCCGGAAAACAATTTCCAGGAGATTAGTAGAGGCAAAAAATACTACGGCAATGTTAACCACTTTTAATGAAGTGGATATGAGTGCCATCATGGAAATACGTTCCAAACATAAGGTCAAATTCAAGGAAATACATGGCGTGGGGTTAGGATTTATGAGCTTTTTTGCGAAGGCTTGCGCAGTAGCTCTTTCCGAGTGGCCCACCGTAAATGCTTACATTGATGGTGAGCAATTGATTTATCATGATTATGCCGACATCAGTATTGCAGTAAGTACACCCCGGGGTTTAACAGTGCCGGTGATGAGAAATGTTGAAAGCCTGAGTATGGCCGAGGTGGAAAGAAAAGTTATAGAGCTTGCAGGCAAAGCAAGAGACAGCAAATTGACTGCTGATGATTTAACAGGCGGTACATTCACAATAACAAACGGAGGCGTATTTGGATCGTTAATGAGCACACCCATTATCAACATTCCTCAAAGTGCCATATTAGGAATGCATAACATACTGGAAAGACCAATGGCTGTTAATGGCCAGGTGGTGATAAAACCTATGATGTACCTGGCCCTGAGTTATGATCACCGCGTTGTGGACGGTCGTGAGTCTGTAAGTTTCCTGGTAAGGATTAAAGAGTTGCTGGAAAATCCAGAACAATTATTAATAGGAAAAGATCCGGTGAAAACGCTTTTGGAGGTTTAAAATACTTATTCATTAGTTATCTGTTACTAAAAATAGAGCTTGTATCAACCGGTACAAGCTTTTTAACTATTTATCCATTATCAAATC
>JBPPMM010000043.1:0-7242 GCA_051306075.1 Chitinophagaceae bacterium | reverse complement strand
CAACAAATTCGTTTAGTTTGAAAGGACCATCTATAACAGGCTTGATTTTACAAGCTTCGAAAAGTTCGTTGATATACAATAAATCCTTGTTTGTCTTCAGGGCAACTATACGTATGTGCTTTTTACTGATCATCGAAATCCATGGCCCCAGGATCAAAGCCTGGAAAAGCCGGCTTATGGAACCCCCAACCGTAACATAGGTTCCATTGGAATACAATGCACGGGTATAATCAAACATCGATCGATTTGTTTTAACATCAAGGATCAGGTCATAACACTGACCATTTTTAGTGAAATCTTCCTTTGTATAATCAATGACATGATCAAAACCTATAGAACGCAGCATATCCAGTTTACCTGTACTGTCAACAGCAGTTATTTCAACTCCGTATAATCTGGCAATCTGCAAAGCAAAAGTTCCAACACCTCCGCCTGCACCATTGATCAATATCTTTTGCCCGGATTGAATTTTTCCTTTATCAATAAGGCCCTGTACAGCGAGCATGGCCGCCTGTGGTATTGACGCTGCTTCCTCGAAACTCATAGTAGCGGGTTTTAGCGCTAATGATTTTTCACGGGCACAGGTATACTCAGCAAAACCTCCCCAATAACCACTCAGATCACCATACACTTCATCACCTGTTTTAAACCTGGTTACATTTTTACCTACAGCTTCAATTCGTCCCGCTATATCGGAGCCGAGTACTTTTCTCTTCGGTTTCAGCAAACCGTTTAGCAGGCGATTTATGAAGTCACCCGTGAGAAGGCCAAAATCCCAATCATTTATTGATACCGCATGAACTTTGATCAATACCTCATTGTCCTTAGGATAAGGCTTTTCTATTTCTTTGATTTGCAGAACTTCAGAGCCTCCGTATTTTGAGTAAAAAATTGCCTTCAATTTATTAAGATTCATTTTTAAAATGACGCACAACTTCAGGACCTTCTGATGTGCCGGTATTCTTTGCTCGTTCCCATCCATAAGCCTCAAGAGAAACACTGAAGTTGAAGGTAATTACTTAAGTTCAAAACATAGTGGCCGGTCCGGATTCATATAAGGAAAACCGGTTTACTCCTGTTTTTTTTACGATCTCATATATTGAACAGGAGTTGAAACCATTGTTCCAAAACAGGGAGAGGCAGGTCTCCAGCACTTTGTCCCTGTTAAATTCTTTGTAGTGCATGATAAAATCATTTCCATGAGTGCTTTTGTGGCTTTATTTACTTGTCATTCTTCATGCCTGATTCATCGCCCCCGGGCCTGTAGTTATTGTAACAAACGCAGTACTAATGGAGAGATTTTATTTAATTACCAAACAGGTAATCTTTTGTCCGGGCAAAACTCCGAATAGCCAGTATGAATGGTGACAGATGGTAAAAGGACACTCGGAAGGGAAGAAGTAACTTAAAGTCATGCAAGGCAAAAAACTAATACAGCTCATGATGCTCTATATACCGACAGAAAATTTCCATCTTCAATCAATCTGTATTGTAAGAATGCTGAAACAGCAATCACCTAAAAGCATCAAATAGCCTGTAAAAAGAAATTACGCTTAATGCTTTTTTAATATAGGGTTGTGCAAAAGTGCCCCCCTTGTTGTACGTTCGCCCTTCTTTGGGCTGTGTCACTATACTGTATATGGCCACCTAAGGAGGGTGTATCGAAGATGCGTAATGGAAAAGCACACTCTTTTGCAAGTTGGTTTTGTGTCATGGCTTTGTGGGCATGGGAATGTGTGTGCTTTTGAGCCATGGGTCTTGCTTGTCATATCAGAGTTATATAGTCAATAAGTTATTTAGTCCCTTATGTCAGGTCATTAGAAGGTTGTGCTACCTTTAAACCGTAAATTGCGCTATTTGAATAAACTTAAAAAATTTATTCAAATAACATAACTACTTCAAAATGTCAGTATGGCTTTAGCAATTATTATTAGATTCATACGTGGTTATATAGCCTTGGCATTAAAACACACTATAAAAGTGAATAAGGCTGCAAGTGCTCTTGTTACCGGGGTGTTTTAATCATTCTTAAAAAAACCAACGAACCTTTCTTTATTGCTCATGATTAGAATCATTTCACTTTCACTTGTTATTTTCACTGCAGTAATAGTTGTTGCAAGTATTTCTTTTGCTTCATGCAGGCAATCAACCTCTGCCGGTAAAATAGTTCCAAGGGATACCACTATTACTATTGCCAATGCATACTCCAATCTTTTTGTTGATAGCCTGATGTTGGAAAATTTTATTAGTAAAGAAATAACCTCCGACAGCCTTGCCTTGCAATTAAGAAATTTTTACAATACCCGTAACTATGGCTTTGCCTGGTTCAATGAAAACGGACCAACACTTCAGGCAGAAGGTTTTTGGAATGCGCATAAACAGGTATTAAAACAATCCGGCGACAGTAGCATATACGAAGTACAACTGCACGTTCAGATGGATACATTATTCAGCGGAGATAGCTCGTACACCTTAAATAAAGACACGCTTAATAATACAGAACTACGGCTAACAAAACACTTTTTTGATTATGTGCAATATGCTTACGGCAACAAGGTTGACCCCGAAGCGGTGCAGTGGCACATACCCCGCAGAAAACTTCAGCCCGTTGATTTGCTCGATAGCTTATTGATTGGCTCGGCAGCAAGTCAGCCATTTGGCAAACCATATCAACTGTTGCAAAAAGAAGTTTTCAGGTATAGAATCATTCAACAAAACGGAGGTTGGACACCTATTGAACAAGGAAAAAATAAATTTAAAAAGGGCGATGATAATAAGACGGTGACTGCTGTAAAAAAACGATTGCAATTGTCTGATGATTATGATAAAAATGATACCACTTCACTGTTTACGCCAGCACTTGAAGCTGCCATAAAAAAAGTGGAAGCCGGTTACGGTTTAAAAGCAGATGGCAAAACTGATGATGCTTTAATAAAGCAACTCAATGTATCGGTTGAAAAACGGATAAAACAAATGCTTATTAACCTTGAAAGAATGAAGTGGATGCCCGAAGCACCATCAAATTATCTGTTAGCCAATATACCCGAATACCGTTTGTATGTTGTTGAAAACAATCAGGAAGTTATGGCAATGAACATTGTTGTAGGCAAGGCTGCCAGCCGCTCAGTAATTTTTTCTGATGAGTTAAAGTTTGTAGTATTTAGTCCGTACTGGAATATTCCCCGCAGTATTGTCCGTAACGAAATAGTGCCTGCAATGAACCGCAGTAGTAATTATTTATCCGGACAGAATATGGAGATAACCGGCTACAGTGGTGGCTTACCTATTGTAAGGCAAAAACCGGGTGGTGCAAATGCCCTCGGTAAAGTGAAATTTATTTTTCCGAACAGTTACAATATTTACTTTCACGACACCCCGTCAAAAAGTTTGTTCAACCGGCAGGAAAGAGCCTTTAGTCATGGATGTATTCGCCTGCAACAGCCTTTTGATTTGGCTGTGTACCTGTTGCGAAACCAACCTGAATGGACGAAAGAAAAAATTAAAGCAGCCATGAACAGCTCCAAAGAAAAATGGGTAACCCTCGATAAAATTGTTCCTGTTTTTATAACCTATTTTACATCGTGGGTTGATGCAGATGGCTTACTACATTTTGCTGATGATATTTACGGTCATGATAAGAAGTTAGCGGAACGTTTATTTCAATAATACCCGTTACAGCCTTAATAATTTTTCATTTTACCAAGAATGGTTTCAAGAGAAACTTTCAGTTTTTCTATTGCTCCATCAACAGCCTGCTCATGGGTGTCTCCCATGTTAGTAACTGCAATGGGTTGTTTGCCTTCGAGGCGGGCTTCTATAAGGCATCGCTTATCGCCCTGTCCTTCTTTGCTTCCATTTTCATCTGAAAGGTGTACCTCTACACGGGTAATTTCCTCGAACCTGCCCAATTCATCTTCTATTAAAGAAGTGAAGTATTCTGTAAATCTTTCGTTGCCTTCAATGTTTTTATCGGTATTAATTTGTATGGTCATGATATTTTTTTAAATGAGAAATTTGTTTTAGAGATTGTGTATTCTGTAATATTATAAGGTTTAATAAAAGATCCATATTGGTTTGCCGTACAAGTGAGTGACACAACGATGATGCCATGAAAAATTAAAGCCGGTATCATAAATACTTTTAAGCATTTAAAGATTAATACCTAAATGTGGCTGCCAGCCCTGTTTGTGTTGGCATGTATTCCGCCGGCACAACCATTACCTGTCCATCCATCTTTGTTACCAGTTCACCTATATCGTCGAGCAGGTCATCTATTTCTGGATTGGTTAAATCGTCTGTTTGAATTGCGCCAGTATTGCTGTCAGTTATTGTACCGGCAATTACACAGTCAGCCTGTAACAGTAAAGTATCTACTCTGCCTTTTGCAGCGGCTTCGGCTACTTTTGCAATATCATCACTTCCAATATTATTCGCTTTTGCCTGCTCAAATTTTTCTGCCAGGCCCGATAGCTTTAAATTATATTCCGGCTGCATAATTTCCCACGCCATAGCGGTTAGCTTTTGTATTTCAACAGCTTTATAGTTGATGTGAATACCTTTTGGCAACAACAACGGGTTGTTGCTTACTTTGCTGAAAAGATTATGGTGTTCGGGCAGTGCGGCAAGCAGCAAGGGTAAGCCTGAAGGTTTAGAATAACGCTCATAAATTTCGGCAGAAATTATTCGGAAAAAGCGTTCGGCATCAATATCCACTTCATCTTTTTTGCCGCCATGCCCATGGTGCATGTTGTTACTTTCGCCACCTACGCCGCCATAAGATGCTACAGTAGAATGTTTATCGGTTAATTCTTCGCCCAGCGCTTCTTCTATAGTTTTTGGAAAATCCGATGGGAGTTCAACTTCAACAAGCGAATGGCGGTTGCCTTCAAAAAGTTTCATGTCGTGCAGGCTTAAACCCAGCACGTGGTATCGGTCAAGCGATTGCAGGTATTTACGCAATGGTTTGGTGTGAAAACTATCTGCAACAACTGTTAACGCTTCAACGGGTGACTGCAAACCTATGGTTTTAAAAACGCCGGTTGCACTTAATATAGCAAGTCCATCGTTGGTATTGTTCCAAAATTCGGGGTCGTTAGCCAGGGTTTCAAAAGGCTCAAGATGTTCTTTTGTTTCGCTGTTTGAGTATTGTTGCAGCAATGATTCTTCAAGCTGTTTAAGAAGATTTTTAAACTTTATAGTGTCTTGCAGGTTTTCAGGATGGCTGCGGTGAGTAGGCATATAAAGAGACAAGCAAGGTGTGCTGTTAACCGATGCCAGTTCTTGTAATAATTGTTTGTTTAGTAAGTCCATAAGATTATTATAAGTGTAAATAAAATTTGTTTACGTTCCCAGCGAAAAATCAAAGGCTACTTTGGAACCATCAGGGGCAATAGCAAAAATCTTTATCAATCCGTTTTGTGCAGACAACAACGCCGCATCAATATCTTCAGGATTATTAATAGGCTTACCATTTATAAAAGCGATAATAGTTCCCGGAGGGATTCCAATTTGGTTAAAAAAACCACCCCTGCTAATATTGGTTACTACTACGCCGGCAGTTATGTTGAACCGTTGTTTTAATTCATTTGTAAGTGGTGCGAAAGTGGCTCCAAGCCTATTATAAATATCCTGAAGTGGTTGATTGGTTTTCATCGTAATTTTTGCCGGTTCTTCTCCTTTTAAAGTAACCGAGGCAGTTGCGGTGTTATTTTTTCGCAGATAGGTTAGCTTGATTGTATCACCTGGCTTGTGCCTTGCTATCCGTTCAGACAACTCCGTTGAAGAATTCAATTGAATGCCATCTATGTTTTGAATGATATCGCCTTCTTTCAGCCCTGCTGCTGCGGCAGCACTTTCGGTTTGAACGCCGGTTATATATACGCCTTTTATATTTGCGGGGTCAAGACCCTGCTGAACCATAAACTGGTCTTCTGCCAGCGGAGAAGGGAATGATACGCCGAGCACACCACGTTTAACTGTTCCGAAATTCTTTAAATCATCCAGAATTTTTTTTGCAAGGTTTACGGGAATGGCAAAGGAATAGCCGGCGTAGCTGCCCGTTTGAGATGCAATAGCAGAATTGATACCGATCAGCTGTCCGTTTGTATTTACAAGGGCGCCGCCACTGTTGCCAGGATTAATGGCGGCATCGGTTTGTATAAATGATTCAACAGCCATGTTTGGGGATTGTCCCGAATTGTCTTGACTATTGTTTCTTCCAGATCTGTTAATTATGCCAATGCTTCTTGCCTTGGCGCTAACAATGCCTGCAGTAACAGTGGTGTTTAATGAAAGTGGAAAGCCAATAGCTAATACCCATTCTCCTATCTGCACGGTATCTGAATTGCCTAATTGTATAGCCGGAAGGCTGTCAGCATCTATCTTTATTAGTGCTAAGTCAGTATTCGGATCGCGACCAATTAATTTTGCTTTGAAGGTTCGTTTATCGGGCAGTGTAACGTCAATTTCAGCGGCATTTTCCACTACATGATTATTGGTGGCTATGTACCCATCTGTGCTTATAATTACACCAGAGCCGGATGCCCCAGATGTTGCTGATGTATTGAAGTGGATCTTTATGTGCACTACTGCCGGCATAGCAGCTTTTGCTGCTGCTACAAAATTTCCTATTCCGTTTGCATGATTAATATTTATTGTATCGGTTGTAGCGTTCTCAGACTGGCTCTTTACCAGCGTATCGTTAGCCGGATTTTTTTTATCGATACATCTAACGCAAAACGTCTGAGTTATAACAAACAGAATTGCAAGGAAGAGTCGGGGTGATCGTTTCATTTTTTCAATTATTGTTTATGAGAAATAAACTTTCCATAATAGTTCTGCAGGTTGTTTTCATAAGATTCACTTAAATGCTGGCCAGGCTGATATTCGGGACTGTTTTTTACCTGATCTTCCGAAGCGTTTAAATATTGGTATGAACCTCTTAGATTCCATCTGGCTTCGTAACTTTTTCATGGTCTTACTGTTTTTTTTGCCTAGTGTGATGGATCTTTCATTTGCAGTTTCACTTGCTTTAATAATGTTCTTACAATTTTTGCATAGGGAGCAATTGTTAAAAGCCCTACCAGCAAATGATGCAGTTCATTTTGTACCATGCTGTCATGCTTGCCATAATCCCAAATAGGAAAAATCGTGTCTTCAAATATTTGTTCAAAGGTCAATTCTTTTAAAATGATCTTTACCTGCATTTCTTTGTTCAAAACGGTATTTTCAGGAAAATGATTT
>JBPPMM010000028.1:0-13793 GCA_051306075.1 Chitinophagaceae bacterium | reverse complement strand
GTATTGTTTTAAATTGATAGTTTTTCATAAAGGAACGGATCAATAAAAACAGGTTTAATTAAATGTAAATAGAAAGCTGACTGCAAGGCAAAGAGTCGTTGATTTTTCAAAGGATTGGTAATAATTTTCTGGACGGTTTGGACATCGGACATGCAGGATATAACGAATCAACCATTTCAATCAACTTTCTGACGCAAAAATATGTGCACACCCCCTTGTGGACAAGAGCACAACTGCCCTATTTAAATCATTCAGTATTTACGTAAAGTATCGTATATTATCTAAAGGCGGATTTAGTATATTTTCGGGTCATTTCAGTAAAATACCACTTTAGCCCAACTGGTAGTTTCCGCAAAATTTAAATCAAGTACTTATACTATGGTATATATTGCAGGAATTTTCCATCTTGCATCAATAGAACAAATACCCAAACCCTATAGTTTTACAAATACAATAATCCATGAAAAACCCCGAATCTAACTCAATGATTAAAGTCGCTATTGCTGATGACCATGCACTATTCCGCACAGGTGTAAAAACTTCCCTTTCCAGCCGAAAAGACATTCAAATGGTGGCGGAAGCCGAAAACGGAATGCAATTACTGAACTTATTACGTCATATTCAACCCGATGTCATCCTGCTTGATATTCAGATGCCAATTATGGATGGATTGACTACTCTTCCTGAGATCAAAAAACTGTATCCAGGAGTGAAAGTTATAATGCTGTCCATGCACAATGATCATTCTGTAATATCAAGAATGATGGAAATTGGCGCCAATTCGTATCTCACCAAAGAGTCAGGATCAGAAATGATCTACGATGCTATACGTGCGGTATACGAACAGGACTTCTTTTTTAATGATCTGACAAATAAAGCGTTGCTTAGTGGGTTGCGCACCAAGCGTACTGCAGAATCCTCCATGCCCCAGGACGTTCAGTTGACAGATAAAGAGATTACAATTTTGAAATTAATGTGCGATGAAAAAAGCACAAAAGAAATTGCAGATATAGTAGACCTTAGCCCCCGCACTGTAGAAGCAATCCGTGATAAACTGAAGACAAAAACCGGCACCAAGTCTATGGCAGGGCTTGTTATGTATGCAGTGAAAGCCGGATTGGTAGAGCAAGCATAAAAAACTTCTTTCTAATTGCTTATATCGGTCATCTCGTTCAAAGCGGGATGGCCTTTTTATTTTATTTTCATTGTATGAACATGATCAACGTGAACGGCAAAATATGTTCTTCCGATAAGCCCGTATTGATGGTTGATAATAAAAGTTATCGATATGGTGATGGGTTCTTTGAAACGATGAAAGTAAAAAACAGCATAATTTTATTGGAGGACTTTCATTTTGAGAGATTTTATTCCAGTGTGGAATTAATAGGATTTACCATTCCCGCTTTATTTAATACTGAAAAATTAATACAACAAATTAAATTGCTTTTGCATCAGAACAAATGTGATTCATGGGCTCGTGTGAGACTTTCGGTATTTAGAGGAAATGGCGGTTTAAACGAGGGGAAGGATGAATTTGAATACGTGATTGAATGCTGGCCCCTTACTGAGTCCTTGAATATTCTGAACAATAATGGGTTGGAATTGGATATTTATCCTGACGTGAGAAAAAGTTGTGACAAATTTTCCAATTTGAAATCTGCCAATTATTTACCCTACGTAATGGCTGCCCGATACGCAAAAAAAAATAAGTTGAATGAATGCCTGGTTTTAAATGCCCATGATCGTATAGCCGATTCAACAATTTCAAATGTTTTCGCGGTTAGAAGTAAAAAATTAATGACTCCTTCTCTGGATGAAGGTTGTGTAAACGGTGTAATGAGAAAATGGCTGATAAATCGATACCAGGTAAAAGAAGGAAAAATAAAAATGGAGGACTTGCTTTCAGCAGATGAGATATTTCTTACCAATGTTATTTATGGAATAAGATGGGTGAAACAATTCAGGCATAAGCAGTACGGAAATCTTATGTCAGCAAACATTCATCAGGAATTATTGGAAACAATCTGGCGATGACTATGTTATGTAGATTATGAAACCAATAGTCAATATTTTTTGGTTCCGTCGTGATCTTTGCCTTCATGATAATGCTGGTTTATACTATGCACTTAAAGATAAAAATCCCGTAGTGCCAGTATTTATCTTTGATACGAATATTTTGGACGAATTGGAGGATAAATTTGATCGCCGGGTTCAGTTTATTCACCAGGCCCTGGAAGAAATTCAATCCAGTTTGAGAAAAATGGGTTCATCGCTGGAAATTAAATATGGGAATCCATTGAACGTATTTAAAGAGTTGATTGAGGAATACAATATTCAAAAGGTTTTTACTAACAACGACTATGAACCTTATGCAACCGAACGAGATTGCCATATCGAAAAATTACTAAAAATTGCCGGCACAAGTTTTCACAGTTATAAGAACCAGGTGATTTTTGAAAAGGGAGAGGTTATGAAGGATGACGGCAGTCCGTACATCATTTTTACACCGTACGCCAGAAGGTGGAAGACTATTGTTAATGATTTTTTTCTAAAAAGTTATCCAAATAAAAATTATTTCAGAAAGTTTTTAAAGCTGGAAGAAAAAAAAATCCCTAATTTGGAATCTATTGGATTTAAGCCCGCAACATTATCCTTTCCATCCAAACAATGGGATATTGAAAAGATCAGAAATTATAAAGGAAAAAGAGATTTTCCTTCACTTGAAGGAACTACCGGATTAAGTATGCACTTGCGATTTGGAACTATCAGTATCAGAGAGCTTGCAAGGAAAGCAGGACCGTTGAGTGAAACTTTTTTGAATGAATTGATATGGAGGGATTTTTATCAGATGATACTCTGGCATTTCCCCCAGGTAGTACACCGATCCTTTAAACCTGCTTATGATAATATTAAGTGGAGAAATAATGAAAAAGAGTTTTCTGCCTGGTGTGCAGGAAAGACAGGATATCCAATTATAGATGCAGGAATGCGTGAATTAAACGAAACGGGATTTATGCACAACCGCGTTCGAATGATTGTCGCTTCTTTTTTGACCAAGAATTTATTAATTGACTGGCGTTGGGGCGAAGCTTATTTTGCAAAAAAGCTTTTGGATTATGATTTGGCAGCAAACAATGGAGGATGGCAATGGGCCGCCGGGAGTGGTTGCGATGCAGCTCCGTATTTCAGGATATTTAATCCCTATCTCCAAACAAAAAAGTTTGATCCTGAATTAAAATATATCAAAAACTGGGTCCCGGAATTTAATGAGCCTTATTATCCACCACCTATTGTTGAACATGAATTTGCCAGAAAACGTTGCCTGGATACCTACAAGGTTGCATTAAAGAAATAATGAAGTTTCATTTTCATCATTCTCCAGGTTATTAATCTTATTATAAATAGTGAATAATTTATTTACCGCGTCTTTTCCTGTATTACCTAAATTGGAGGTATAATTATTTACATATAATTCTATATGTTTCCTTATTATAAGTTCATCCATTTCTTGTGAGTGCTTTACTACATAATCGTCAATAATTGGATAATTTGAAAAGGCATAAGCAACGCTTTTCTTCAGTAGTTCATTTATTTTCAATGCCAGTGATCTTTTTATAGACTGGCTGATTCCTATACCGCCTAATGGAACTGGCATATTCGTTTTTTCTTCCCAATATTGTCCCAGGTCCAATACTTTTTGTAATCCTTTTTGTTCGTATGTAAAACGATTTTCATGAATGATAACTCCAAAATCTGTTTTGCCGGTTAATACAGCATTTTCAATTTCTGAGAATACCATGAGTAATTTATTATTTGCTTCAGGATGGGCAAAGCTAAGCAGCAGGTTGGCAGTGGTATTTAACCCGGGTACTGCAATAAGCTGATCCGATATTTTTCGATTTAATTCATGTGCACCGAACCTGGATAATAAAATGGGGCCTACTCCTTTACCAAGAGCGCTGCCTGCATGTAATAAAACATAGTTGTCCCTCGATTGAAAATAAGCGGGAAAACTGAGCTTTGTAATATCTAATTTTCCCTGCATTGCCCATTGGTTGAGCGTTTCTACATCCTCCAGAAGTGTTTCAAACTCCAATCCATCTGTATCAATTTTATGATTCACCAATGCATCAAAAATAAAAGTATCATTTGGGCAGGGTGAAAAGCCGAGTGAAAGTTTCAATTTAAAATATTTAGTTTTTAGTTCTTGTAGTCTTCAAATGCTTTTTAATATTTTGATCAATTCTTTATTCAGGTTAACGATGGATTTTTTTATTTCCCAATTATTTTTATTCCTTTCCCCGATATAGTTGGATATACTACGAATTTGTAAAAATGTCATTTTTTCCATCAGGCATATATAATGCAGGGCAGCACCTTCCAGCGATTCAATTACCGGGTCAAAAGTATCTTTATAGAATTGTATTTTATCTTGAGAAGTAGTGATTTCATTCGTTGTGATTCCTTTCACTTTTTTTAGCTTTATTTTTTTCAAAACATCATTTTTGTTTATGAGCCAGCCACCTGAAAATGGGAATTGATCCTCTTTAATCAATCCAAGTTCAAAAAGAGTGATCCATTTACCTGCTTCTGTTACTACCTGGTCGCCAATAAGCTCTTGTTTTATGGCAACAACAGAGCCTAACGGAAATTGTTTTTTAAAAGAACCTCCCAGGCCTGCCTGTAATATTATTCCTGGTTTTCTATAATGTATTTGTTTAGTTATAGAATAAGTACTCGCCGCCAGGCCTATGCCTGTTATCAGCACATCCACATCCAGCGAATCTTTTAATTGATTTTTAGACCTACGGTAGAATTCCAAAAATGGCGAAATTTCTGCAGCGGTTGCAGCAACTAACAAACAATGCATAATATTATGGGGTTACCAGTCTCGTACCGGATGTCAAAGTTATCAATTATTGAATGAGAAAGATATATAGAACTATACACAGCTCTCGATATTTCTTTTTACAGTTCTTTGTAATTTCCCGAAATGGGGATTAGCTCCTTATTAGCATAATCTCGGGCCATATGCAGTCCCATTATTGGTCATGTTATAGTGTAATTGTGTATCATAATTTTTCAGGATGTGATGTTTAATTGGATATTTTTTCAGATAGAATTCAAAAGGGGACATATTGATTTTGGTTACAAATAATTTTCTATGATCATATTATTTCAGTCCACGTTAGTTCAAATTATTGCGGTTTGAATTTCAACTCTGGCTGCCATTTTCTCTTACCTTTGCGCCTGCCCGCCCGATGGCTGGTTTCATCTTTTCCCCGCCCGATGCTGGAGGAAAATAATAAGTGAAGCATGGTTTACTTAACAAGAAACGAACATTTCAACGCCGCACATAAGCTATATAATCCCGCTTGGAGCTACCAAAAAAATGAAGAAGTATTTGGAAAATGCGCCAACGAAAACTGGCACGGTCACAATTATGATTTGCAGGTTACTGTCAAAGGCTTCCCGGACCCTGATACAGGATTTGTGTTTGATGTAAAAAAATTAAGTGACATAATCAAAGTTCATGTGGTTGAAAAATGCGATCATAGGAATTTGAACGTAGATGTAGATTTTATGAAAGGAAAGTTATGTAGTACCGAAAATCTGGCTATCGGAATCTGGAACCAGCTACTCCCTCATCTTCCTGAACGGGTTAAACTTCATTGCATCAGGTTGCATGAAACACCAAGGATATATGTGGAATATTTTGGGGAATGATAATTAAATAGCTCCGGAGAAAGACAGAACTAAATGAACTGATAAAATAGAGGTTGTTCTTAAACTAAACCAACTTTAATCTGTTTTAACTTTATTCATGAGTAAAAAAGTAGCGGTTTTCAGGAGAGAGCATTTTAATGCGGCACACAGGTTATACAACCCTGGATGGGATGAAACAACCAATAATGACGTTTTTGGTAAATGTGCATTACCCAATTTTCATGGACATAATTACGAGCTTGAGGTTAAAGTGGTGGGAGATCCTGATCCTGATACGGGATATGTGATGGATATGAAATTGCTTTCTGATCTTATTAAAAATGAAATTCACAGCCGGTTTGATCACAAAAACCTTAACCTGGATACGGAAGAATTTAAGCACACGAATCCCACCGCTGAAAATATTGCAATTGTTATATACCGGTTGTTGAGGCCTCATATAGATTCAAAAAAAGAGTTGCAGGTAAGATTGTATGAAACACCAAGAAATTTTGTAGAGTACCCGGCATAAGTTGTGAAATATGGACATGAACTGACATGTTTTTATAGGGACTTGCTGGAAATTTATCAATTTCGAAACAAACCTGCCGGTTAGCGGGTTTTTAAATTTAGTAAATGGCATATAAAAGAACAGAGCACTATGACGAAGACATTACGTCATCTTTAATGGAAAATTACCGCAGTGTATTAGGGTTGATCGGTGAAGACCCGCAAAGAGAGGGGTTATTAAAAACACCAGAACGCCTGGCAAAGGCAATGCAATATATGACGCAGGGATACCAGGCCGATGCCCGGGCTATTCTTAACTCTGCAAAATTCCACGAACCGATCAGTGAGATGATAGTTGTTAAAGACATAGAATTATACAGCATGTGTGAACACCATATGCTTCCTTTTTTTGGCAAAGCACATGTGGCTTATATACCTAATGGATGGATCACAGGCTTAAGCAAAATTGCCAGGGTAGTAGATGTATATTCTCGCCGGTTGCAGGTACAGGAAAGATTGACTCTGGAGATCATGAATGCGATCAAAGACACTTTAAATCCGATAGGTGTTGCTGTGGTCATTGAAGCACAACATTTATGTATGATGATGCGGGGTGTGCAAAAACAAAATTCGGAGACAGTTACCTCTGCATTTGACGGAGAATTTCAAAAGAATTCAACCCGCACCGAATTTTTAAAGCTTATTTCATCCGATTTAAGTCGCAGGTAATGGGATTTCATTGTTTTTAGCTGCATTTTATTATACCTTTTTTACCGGTGATCTATACCGGGTAAAAATTTCTGTTTAAAGGCCTATAAAGATTTTTTTACTCAAAACCTTTGTGGCATTTTTGTTTTATTAACTACCATTATTATGAAGCATGCCTACGTTTTTCCTGGTCAGGGTTCACAATTTCCGGGAATGGCAAAAGAACATTATTCAAACAATGCTTTTGCTAAAAAATTATTTGAACAGGCAAATGCAGTATTGGGTTTTCGTCTTTCGGATATAATGCTGGAAGGCACTGAAGAGGATCTGAGACAAACCAAGGTTACTCAGCCTGCGGTTTTTCTTCATTCTATTATTGCCTATAAAAGTATAGGCAATGCAAAGCCGGATATGGTGGCAGGTCATTCTCTTGGAGAGTTTTCGGCTCTTGTGGCCAATGGCACTCTAAGTTTTGAGGCTGCACTGGAATTGGTTTTTATCAGGGCCACGGCTATGCAAAGAGCATGTGAGTTGAACCCATCCACAATGGCGGCAATACTGGCTTTGCCCGATGAAAAAGTAGAAGCAATATGTGCAGATGTTCAAAAAGAAACGGGTGAAGTAGTGGTAGCTGCAAATTATAATTGCCCGGGCCAGTTGGTTATCAGTGGATCAATAAAAGGTATTGATATTGCTTGTGAGAGAATGAAAGCAGCGGGTGCAAAGAGAGCATTAGTATTACCAGTTGGCGGTGCCTTTCATTCTTCCTTGATGAACCCTGCCAGGGATGAATTAAAGGCAGCTATCGAATCAACTACTTTTCATACACCTACATGTTATGTTTATCAGAATGTGGTGGCTAAGGCAGTTCTTGGCAAGGATGAAATAAAACAAAACCTGATTGATCAGCTTACGGGTCCTGTGCGGTGGACACAAAGCGTTCAGGCAATGATTGGGGACGGGGCTTCTAAATTTACAGAAGCAGGTCCAGGAAAAGTGTTGCAGGGATTAATTCTCAAAATTGATAAAACAATGGAAGTTGCCGGCGTAAGCTAATCCATTCACAGGGCAGGAATTTTAAAAATTGATTGAACAGTTTGTCCATTCAGAATCAAAATTTACTTCGTATTTCTTATAAAAATTAATAGCGGGTTCATTCCATTCCAATACCTGCCACATCATACCGCTGAATTTTTTTCCCCTTGCTTCCGCAATCAACCTATCCATTAATAACTTTCCAATTCCTCTTCCTCTCGCTTTTTCAGTTACAATGATATCTTCCAGGTACATTCTTTGTCCCTTCCATGTGGAGTAGCGGATATAATATAGAGCAAAACCCAGGATTATATTATCTTCTTCGGCAACGAAAGACCACCAAATGGGGGATAGCCCAAATCCTGATTCTTCAAAATGATTTAGTGTGACAGTAACTTCTCCAGGTGCCTTTTCATATGTGGCAAGTTCCTGAATCAACTCTAATAACCTGGGGCAATCTTCTTTAACTGCACTCCGGATAATAATATTCATATATATGTTTATTTATGAAAGGGCCTGCGCAATATCTGTAATAATGTCTTCCGCATTTTCAATTCCTACGCTCATTCTTATCAGGCCATCTGTTATTCCATATTTTTCTCTGGCTTCTTTAGGTACGCTGTAATGCGTCATCGAGGCCGGATGGCAAAGCAGGCTATCACAGGTGCCAAGTGAAACGGTACGTATACACATTCTTAATTTATTCATAAACCCAACCCCACCGTTGAAACCTTCTTTCAATTCAAAACTCATCATGGCACCAGGATGTTTCATTTGCTTCATCGCTATCAGGTGATCAGGATGGCTGGATAACCCATTATAGTTTACCCTGGCTACCGCCGGGGACTTTTCTAAAAAATGAGCCACCTTCATAGCATTATTACAATGCCGCTCCATTCTTAATTCCAATGTCTTCATTCCATTAACAAGCAGAAAAGCATCAAAAGGATTGGCTGTTCCGCCCAACGTTTTATAAAATTTGTACAATTTTTTATTCATCAGTTCCAGGTCTTTGCCAATTAGTACACCACCAATGGCTGTACCATGGCCGTTCAAAAATTTGGTTGTGGAATGAACAACAAAATCCACATCAAACCGAAACGGCTGTTGCTAATAAGGAGTGGCAAATGTATTATCGCAGGCTATAATGCAATTATATTGTTTAGCTATTTTACTGAGTTGTTCAATGTCCACACACTGTATGGTTGGATTTGCAGGCGTTTCCAAATACATCATACGAATGGCAGGATCTGCCTTTAAAGTTTCAGCAGCTCTGTTTAAGTCACGCAAATCGGAGATGATGCATTCAATCCCCAAACCCGGTAATACATTTTGCAATATTTCCTCTGTGCCACCGTAAAGTGAATAGTGAGTAAGCACTTTATCACCAGCTTTAAGATTTGAGATTAGCAAAGTAGAAATAGCTGCCATGCCTGAGGCATGAAGCAGTGCTTTTAACTGCAGGGGATGGCCTTTTTCATTCTTAATGCCATAACTTTCCATTGCTGCAATTTTCATTTCTGCTTCTGAAAAAGTCGGGTTGCCCCATCGGCTATAAATGTATCCCTCCTCCTGTCCGCTGAAACGTCGCATTCCCTGTTCAGCATCATCAAAAACAAATGTACTGGATGCATAGATTGGTGTTAGATGTGCATAGTTTGGATCTTTTACATGTCCGGCATGAACGGACAAGGAACTGAATCCGGAAAAGGGAAAATCTTGTTCAGGCATTTCTTATAATTTTTTTAAGGGGCAACTTATATTTCATAATTACCCAAGCTAAAGATTGTGAGAAGGAACTAATTTTCATAGCTAGCCAGGGATTACAATATTTTATTATTCGCCATACGATATACAAGCCCTGCTTGTTTTTTAATGAATCAAAGTGGAATGCTTTTCTGTTAAATTAAAAACTATATTAAAAGAAGTTAATCATCTTGCTAAAAGATGTACATATATTATATGATCGGTATTGCTACTCCCCGATGTTTATTTCCGATCAATATAAATTCCGAAAAAAATAGCATAAAATGATTAACTGCATATTAATATGCCCACTTTACCAGCGTTGCGCCCCAGGTGAAGCCGCCCCCAAATGCTGCCAGAACAATCAGGTCTCCTTTATTCAAATCATGCTTCCATTCCCATAAACATAGTGGTATGGTGGCAGCGGTAGTATTGCCGTATTTCTGAATGTTGATCATTACTTTTTCTTTTGCTATACCCATCCGGTTGGCCGTTGCATCAATGATCCGCATATTGGCCTGATGAGGTACCAGCCATGCAATATCATCACCAGTTAAATTATTTTTTTCCAGTAATTCAGCACTCACATCTGCCATACCTTTTACTGCTGCTTTAAAAACAGGCTGACCATCCTGGAATGCAAAATGCTCCTTATTGTTTACTGTTTCTATGCTTGCAGGTTTCAATGATCCACCTGCTTTCATATGGAGATAGGGTGACCCGGATCCATCGCTTTTTAAAAGGCTGTCAAGAATGCCATAGCCGTCATGATTAGGTTCCAGTAATACGGCGGCGGCTCCATCTCCAAAAAGTACACAGGTATTCCGGTCTGTATAATCTACAATGGCACTCATTTTATCAGCTCCGCAAACCACCACTTTTTTGTATCTGCCGCTTTCAATTAATGCAGCCCCTAACGTAAGTGTATATAAAAAACCTGAGCAGGCAGCAGATACATCAAAGCCCCACGCATTTTTTGCTCCCAGCTTATCACATGCAATGTTGGCCGTTGCCGGAAATACCATATCGGGTGTTACCGTACCTACAATTAAACAATCAATTTCTTCCGGACTGATACCTCTTTTTTCACACAACTGTTTTACTGCCGGCACTACCATATCTGAGGTAGCTTTTCCTTCGCCTTTTAATATTCTTCGTTCAGAAATACCAGTTCGTGTACGTATCCATTCATCATTAGTATCTACCATTTTTTCCAACTCAAAGTTGGTTAACTTATCTTCAGGAACAAATCCTCCAACGGACGTGATAGCAGCAGTAATTTTTTTTATCATCGTGAACGATTTATAATATTGCGGCCAAAGGTAAGGCAAGTATTGTAAGGATGAGTGGGAATAGATTAACCTTATACTGGTGCTGATAAAAATTTTGGCTCATATTTACCAGCCCTCCTATCTTTGCACATGGCAACAAGAAATTCTCCCGCTTCCATAAGCAAATCCTCTAAATTTTTCGGTGAAGGTTTAACGTTTGATGACGTATTACTTATTCCTGGTTATAGCCAGGTGCTTCCACGAGACGTAAATATAAAAACAAGGCTTACCAAAAACATTACTCTAAATGTTCCGTTATTATCTGCAGCAATGGATACAGTAACTGAATCTGCACTGGCTATGGCTCTGGCCCGCGAAGGTGGCCTGGGGATATTGCACAAAAATATGAGTATTGAACAGCAGGCCGCCCAGGTAAGAAAAGTTAAAAGAAGTGAAAGCGGGTTGATCTTAGATCCTATCACTTTATTAGAGAATGCAACAATAGGTGATGCGTTGAAATTAATGCGTGATAACAAAATAGGGGGCATTCCTATCATAGACAAGAATGGTAAATTAACCGGTATCCTTACCAACCGCGATCTTCGGTTTGAAACAGATGTAAAAATGAAGATCAGTGAAGTGATGACAACTGAGAACCTCATCACTGCACCAGAAGGCACAGATTTAAAAAAGGCTGAGAAAATTTTGCGGCAATATAAAATTGAAAAGTTACCCGTAGTAGACAAAACCGGGAAATTAATCGGACTTATCACTTACCGGGATATCCTGCAACTCTATAGTTTTCCAAATGCATTAAAAGATCAATTTGGTCGTTTGTTGGTAGGAGCGGGTGTGGGCATTACTAAAGATTTTTTAGAACGGGTAGCCGTTTTACAACAAGTAGGTGCTGATGTTATTGCCCTGGACAGTGCTCACGGACATAGTAAAGGTGTTATAGATGCATTAAAAAAAGTAAAAAAGAATTTTAAAAATATTAATGTTCTTGCAGGAAATGTAGGTACCGCAGCTGGTGCAGCTGCGCTTGCTGATGCTGGTGCTGATGCAGTAAAAGTAGGCATAGGTCCGGGCTCTATTTGCACTACCCGAATTGTAGCAGGATCGGGTATGCCACAACTAACAGCTATAATGGAAACCTATTCAGTTTTAAAACAACGGAATATTCCATTGATCGCTGATGGAGGAATCAGGTATACCGGCGATATGGTGAAAGCATTGGCCGCTGGCGCGGATTGCGTAATGATGGGAAGCATTTTTGCCGGCACCGAAGAAAGTCCGGGTGAGACGATTATTTATGAAGGAAGAAAGTTTAAAGAATACCGGGGAATGGGATCATTGGGCGCCATGGCCACAGGAAGCAGCGATCGTTATTTCCAGGATCCGGAAGACGATATAAAGAAATTTGTACCTGAAGGAATTGAAGGCCGGGTGGCCTACAAGGGCACTTTGAAGGAAGTAGTATATCAATATGTAGGTGGGTTAAGAGCCGGTATGGGGTATTGCGGGGCAGAAAACATTAAGGAATTAAAAAATGCCAGCTTTGTAAAAATAACAAATGCCGGTATGCGGGAAAGCCATGCCCACGACATTGAGATAACAAAAGAAGCACCTAATTACAGCAGGAAGTAGTTAAAGATTATATTTCCGGTTTGAAAATTTATTATGAAAAAAGAACTTGTGAAGGAAATAAATCGGTATTCTCCTTTCCCTGTTTAATACCAGAAAAAAATAGTTGAATTATGCAAAGAATTGCCGTTGACATGGATGGTGTATTGTCCGATACTGTTGAACAATTTATCACATGGGAGGAAAAGGAAACCGGGGTCAGAAAAACAATTGAAGAAGTAACGGGTATTCCGGAGTTAGCAGCTTTTCCTAATTCAAAAAAATATTTACATACTGAAAATTTTTTTCGGTCTGCGGTGGTGATAAAAGACAGCCAGGAAATACTGGCCAGGCTAAACGAGAAGTATGAGATTTTTATCGTTTCAGCTGCCACAGAGTTTCCACTGAGCCTCATAGAAAAGCAAAGCTGGCTTAATGAATATTTTCCCTTTATAACATGGCAACAAATGGTTTTCTGCGGATCAAAAGATATAATAAGGGCTGATATTATGATTGACGATCATTTTAAGAACCTCGATTTTTTCATTGGTCATACCAGTTTATTATTTACTCAACCTCATAATGCAAAGGCCGATAATGGGAAGCACAAACGTGTGAATAACTGGAAGGAAATAGCTGAATTATTTCTTTAAAAAGCTAGCAGCTAATCCAGAGGTTTATAATAGAATATTCTTGTCTCATTTAATAAAATACCAGGAAATCTGCCTGTACAATGAATAAAAAAGTCAGCATATAAAATGAATGCTTTAATGTGGATTTAATTCCCTTCCATTGATCTTTTCTTTCCAGGTAAAGGATAAGTTTAAGAACGATATGTGCAAAGTTTTCTCGTCCAATCCTGATGAAACAACACCAACAAAAAAACTATTTTTACACAAACAATCATAATTCTTTGTGAAACGATTCTCCGATCTTCTTTTAGCTCTTTCAGGTAGTTTGTTATTATCATTATCATGGCCTACGTCACCAATGACTTTATTAATTTTTATTGCCTGGGTTCCATTGCTATTGATAGAAGATCAAATAAAAAGTCCAGGTAGATTTTTTGCTGTTACCTATTTACATATGTTAACCTGGAATATAGCAACAACCTGGTGGATATGGAATGCAAGTCTGCCGGGAGCGTTGGGCGCCTTTCTTGCCAACAGTCTTATCACTGTCTCTTATACACAT
>JBPPMM010000588.1:0-9334 GCA_051306075.1 Chitinophagaceae bacterium | reverse complement strand
TGAAGATAGGGTGTTGCAAAAGTATTATCAACACACAGCCATGCCCCGGCCTCTTTCGCTAATAAAGAAACCTCCTTAATGTCTGAAATATTCATCAAAGGATTTGTTGGTGTTTCCAGCCAGATCAGTTTCGTTTTTGGTGAAAGAACTTTTTTTATTTCAGAGTTATTTGACGTATCAGTATAAATGAATTTGATACCGTACTTTTCAAAAACTTTAGTAAACAGCCGGAAGGTGCCACCATACATATCGCTGGCTGCTATTACTTCATCGCCCGGCCCCAGTAACTTGATAACGGCATCGGTTGCCGCTACACCGCTGCTGAAGGCCAAACCAAATTTTGCATTTTCAATAACGGCCAGCGCCTCTTCTAAAGCGGAGCGGGTAGGATTCTGGCTTCTTGCATATTCAAAACCTTTATTTTTCCCGGGAGCTTCCTGCACATATGTGGAGGTCTGGTAAATGGGTGTCATGATAGCACCAGTTGAAGGATCGGGATGAGCGCCGGCGTGTATGAATTTTGTTGCTTGTTTCATGTATATTTTTTTAGCTATTATACAGGTAAGATTTATTCAACAACTTCTTTATCAGTTATAGGTTATAATCGCCCGGAAAAAAATCGTTCAAAGCAATGCAATTGATAAAGACAGAGAAATAAATGGTTGCAAAGATGGGAATTTAAATTTAAGCAACTATATCCGGTATCGTCATTGCCATTCATCCTGCAACTATTTCCTTTAACAATTAGTTAGGAGCCGGATTCCTGATCCCGTAATCATGTTTCATATCTATTTATTACTTTCTTAAATGCGGAATAAAGTGGTTCAGTTTTTTTTGTTAAGTAATGTTTAATGAAATAAGGGCTTGTTGAGATACCAGTAGTGGATATTCAGTTGTATTTACTTATGTGGTGGGGTAGCTTTATTGAAACATTTAATTAATCATCTAAAACGATAAACCATGAAACACATTATCTACCTGGCTTTTTTGCTGACAGGATTTGTAGCAACAGCCACCCCCGCCCCTGAAAATATTAATGAGAAAGTGATGAAAGCCTTTAGCGAGACATTTACAACTGCCGAAAATGTTACCTGGCAGGAATTTGAAGATTACAGCCAGGCAAATTTCAGTATTGATAAAATACAGGTAAGGGCACAATTTGCTGAAGATGGCCGGCTGATAAGAACGCTTCGCTATTACAGTGAAAGAGAATTATTACCTAACGTAGTGGCCAGGTTGAAGAAAAAATATGCAGGCAAAGAAATTACCGGTATTACAGAAAGTTCAACAGAAGATGATGTGAGCCTGGTAATAAACGTAAAAGATGAAAACAACTGGTATATAGTAAAATCTGATGTATTAGGTAATCTGCAACAAACTGATAAATTTAAAAGAGCCGACAAATGATCATCACCTCCTTTGGCCAGGTATTCTGTTAATATGAACTAAATCCGGGGTATTGGCCTGGTAATTATAAGATCTTTTTTAAAGCCACGAATTACATTTTATTGCAAGGAAAAATCGCCTGATCAGGAAACCTGCGGATGTAATTCGTGGTTTATTTTTAAAGTGAAAAAACTGAATGTAAAAGAAGCAGGCTTCCTAGCGACTAAAGCCCATCAATTTTTTATTTGCCCCATTAAATGAAGGGTGCCGCTGCCAGGTACCTCCAGTCATCGTTGTTTCTTTCATAAGAAGAAGAACTGTTTATGGGCTTATCAACCACTCTTTTATTTAATATTTTTTCTTTTATAAGTTTATGCCGTGCCGCCTGTATCATTTCAACTACCTTATCATTTTGCATCCATTGTTTTTGTGGAGGTTCAAATCCTATTTTATCTCGTCGCCATGTTATTTCTTCCGGTAGCTTTTTTTCCACGCTTTTTCTAAGGAGCCATTTCGTCCATCCTTCACGAATTTTAAAATGCGGGGGTAACGAGAAAATGAATTCCACTAATTCGTGATTCAGAAATGGTAAACGCACTTCCCTGCCATGAGCCATGGAGTTTCTGTCGGCATAACGCAACAGTTCCTGCAGACCATGAACACAAGTATTAAAGTATAGCAAACCGTTGAGATGACTAAGTTCCGGCTTGGTATAATAAGCTTCTTTACTCTGGTATCTTACAAAATCTTTATGGAGATCTTCATGATTTAAGGCATTGAAAAGGTATTGCTGTTCAAGTATGACGGAAGCAAGGTCAGGTAAAAGAGAAGCAACCATATTCTTGAACCCAAATTTTTCTCTGATACCCAGTTTACGGGCAGCATGGATTTCACCGCTGCGGATCAGTTTTCTTTTTTGAAATAATTCCTGCCAATACCACTTATAGTATTTATGGTAGCCTGCCAGTATTTCATCAGCACCCTGCCCATCAAGCAGCACAGTAGTATTATGCTTTTTTGCCAGTTCAAAAACTTTATATTGGGCATAAGCGCTGGCTGAGCCCACAGGTTCTTCCTGATGGTATAGGAAATTCTCCCAATCATGTACAAAATCATCGGCGGTAATAGCAATGGTATGTTGTTGTAAATTAAATGCCGATGCTACCTGGGAGGAATAATGATTTTCATCCTTTTCAAAATTGGGAAAAACGGCGGTATACGCAGAAAATTGTGAACCGCTGATGCCCGGATGACCAGAAATGATATCCGAAGCGATCGCCACAACTGTTGAACTATCGAGACCACCGCTTAGTGAACTCCCCAGGGAAACGTCACTTCTTAATCTCCTGGAAACAGACGTAGAAAACAGGTGTTGAAATTGCTCAATTGCTTCGGAATCTTTAATTTTTTTGTTAAGCAAGCTGGCGTCTATGTCCCAATATTTTTCAATCACTAATTCCTTTTCGGCCGGAACATAATATAGAGTGGACGCAGGAGGTAGTTTGAAAATATTTTCATAAAATGTTTCTTCCGGCCTTTCAGGATTATCAACATAGCCGATCGTAATAAAATTGAATAGCATTTTTAAATTGGGTCTCTGGTGAACACCAGCCGCTGATATCGCTTTCATTTCTGAAGCAAATATTAATTGCACTCCATCGAAATAATAAAAAAATGGTTTTTCTCCAAACCGGTCCCTTGCAGCAAACAATTCCTGCTCCTGCTCATCCCAAATAGCAAAAGCAAACATGCCATCAAAATGATCAACACAATCTTCTTCCCAATGATCGAAAGCAGCTAAAATAACTTCG
This sequence comes from Chitinophagaceae bacterium, assembly GCA_051306075.1. Lineage (GTDB taxonomy): Bacteria > Bacteroidota > Bacteroidia > Chitinophagales > Chitinophagaceae > Terrimonas_B. The sequence goes on along the minus strand of JBPPMM010000588.1, from coordinate 6,137 downwards.
GTATCGGATTGAGTGTGGAAGGTATATCCATGTTGTACCAGTTCTTTTCTTATTTCAATGTAATTATAAATTTCCCCGTTGTGAACAATCGTATAACGATCAAGAAAATTCATTGGTTGAGCAGCAGCTCTGCTTAGATCAATTACAGATAGGCGGCGATGTCCGAGAGCCGCAATACCAGATGCACTTATCCATATTTCTTCTCCGTCCGGACCCCGGTGCTTCAATGCACCCGTCATTGAATGAAGTTTTTGCTTCAGTTGAAGATATTTTTCGTCTTCGACAGCTGAGTTGGAAAGACTGATAATACCGGCTATGCCACACATATTGTAAATATCGAAAATTATCAGGCACCAAAAAGATTTTAGTGATTTAACATTCCTGTGATTTGAAACTTGTGCAAGCCTGGTTCTGAGTTTTTAATTTGTTACACGGCTTCTTCTTCATAATTAAATGGGAGAAATTATGCTATCATAATGTGATAGGTAATTTTGCAACAACATCTGCCCATGCTATTACCAGGTTGGCGCCGGTATCTGATTTTTCAAATACCATAGTGAAGTATTCCAGGGACGTGCCATTAGTTGAAACAGGTATTTTAAAACGTCCCACATCTTTGGTGGTATCTTGTTTTAAACCCCAGGAATCAATGTTGGAGTTTAAAATAATGGTCCAGGTATCAACCTGTGGTATACCATACATAATATAGCGACCCGCCTTGATTTTTTTTTGCTGGACAGTAACATCCTTATAAAAAGTTATCTCCGAAGCCTCATTGGCTCCTAACCTCCAGTGTTCATCATATTTAATAATTCCATTAAACAATGGCCTCCTTTGTAATTGCGGACGGCTATAGATCACCCTGGCGACAGGGGGAGGAACAGAAGCATTAGCCATTTTAATTTTGGGATAATCCACAGGAAAATAACTCATATCCATAGGCGATATATCAACGCTTGCATAAGTATTTGCCGGGATCTCCGGCTGTTGTATAATGAGTGTATCTGTTTTCGTTTTGGGTAGCTCAATGGGTTCTTCTTTTTGTTTTGGTTTGCAAGTAATGCCAATGACCAGGAAAAGAAATAAAGCCAGGTTGATTTTAACTTTTTTCATAATGCAACTTTAGAGCGAAATGGGCAGGGCCACTTTAGTATTTTCCCATGCAACTATAAGACTAATTGCTTCAGTATCCTTTTCAAAAGTAATAGCCAGGGATTCAACCGGTTCGTTCAGCGTCTGTACAGGTGACTCAACACGCACTACATCCTTCGCTTCATTATATTTAAAGGAACCCCAGGTATCTGTTTCCTTATTGATAATAAATGTCCAGGATTTTTCATTTACAATGGCATAAAGAGTATACCGGCCTTTTGCAATTTTTTTGCCCCCGATGAGGACGGGTTTATAAAATTCAATTTCGGTTGCTTCATTGGCTCCCAGGCGCCACAGTTTGCCATATTCTACCAACCCGCCAAAAATATTTCGATCCTCTTTTTTGGGACGACTATAAATTACCCTGGCAGCAGGGGGCTCTGTTATTTTGTCCTGTGCTTTCAGGTTGGGATAACGAAGTGGATAATAACAAACATCCAAAGGCGATTTATCCAGGGCTGGAAGGCCTGTTTGTGCAAAAAGTGAAAAGGAAATGAAAAGCGATGCGGCTAATAAATAAATATTTTTCTTCATAACAATGTATTTACAAAAATAAGTGAATAGGGTTTAGGTGAATTGCCATTTATGGATTTTCCTTTTCCTTCAGCATTTCATATTGCCTTTGAATAAAAGGTTTGGCGTCATGCCAGAAAAGACGATAACAATCCTGCAATGGTTGGTAATGCTTTTCAAACAAATGGAACGCAGTTTCGCTTTCAGTCATGTAAGCTGAACGATGTACAAGCCCTCCAAAACTTTTATTCATACCCCACCGAGTGCGGTAGTTAAATAGCCAGTTATGTGAGCTCATATTAGGAAACATGAACACGAACCGTTCAGGGAACCATTGTTTGTAGTTTTCCAGGGTTAAATAAACCAGTTTTGAAAAATCATACAGGGAAGATTCAGAAAATTCATTGGTATCCAGGGCTAAAAAATGGTCAAAGATCACATCTATAAATGCTCCGCTGTACAGGCGGTAATCCGGCCGGAAAAATTCTTTTGCTTTTCTTGTGGACGGATGACTGTCGGTATACGTGTCAATCATACGATGAAGCATAATGCCTGACTGGATATGAAAAGGGTAATCGAATTTTTTCCTGCCTTTTACAAAATCGCTGATCATATTTCCTACCAATATTTCCGGGTCCTTAAAAGAAAGATAGGCGTGAGCCAGGTAATTCATTCATTAAAGATACAAAGGCGGCGGATTTAAGAAATTAGCCGGGAAATTTTAAAGAATCTTAAAACCTTTTTTACTATTCACTAGTTTGTCCTGAATTTTTTATATAAAGGCGGTAAGAATAAACCAGGGGAATAATCACCATAATAGTGGTGATTGAAAAAAAAGCTACGATGGAAAAAGTATCCGGCAACAGAATACAAAAAAGGGCTATTGCCAGTCCGCCTGCAAACCAAACCTTGCCTCCCAATAAATGGGTTTTCCTCCAGTTATCTTCATTATTTAAGGTCCAAGGCACCCTGAAACCGGCAAAATAATTAGGTTTGATCGTGTGCATATGATTGCCAATAAAACAAAATAGCAGACCCACTCCGGCGAAAACATAGCGAATCCCTAAGTCAAATCCTTCCTTAGCTGAACTATATATGATGAAGCAACCCATGCCTGAAATAAAAATACTGATGACAAAAGCTATCTGTTGAAGGCGGTCTTTGTTTTCAGCTGCATATTTTTTAGGATCTATCCTGTATATATTAGAGAGTAAAAAGAACATGCCCGCATTAAGCAAACACATGATCACCACCCATCCACAATAATTCCATTTTATTGCCAAACCGGTCAGGATGTCCATATAAATCAAAATGAATGGCTATTTTTTCCGGCAATGATTTCCATAAAATGAAAAGGTAAACGCCCGGTACAAGTGCGACAGGCCAGATTAGAAGTTTAAAATATTTTTTCATTGTTTAAAAATTTTAGTTGAGTGGCGAAATAGCTTTCTTTGATCAGCTTATTTCTTTTTTGATTTGAATTGAAGGAACCATTTCATTATTTCATCCACTACTGTTGTGTTGAGGGAATAATAAACATATTGTCCCTCTTTTTCAGCAATTACCAATTTGGCCTGTTTCAGCAAATCAAGATGATGTGAAATACTGGGGCCGGATATGTTAAAGCGTTCCACTATTTCACCGGCCGTCATATCTCTTTCCTGGAGAAGTTGGAGAATTTGTCGCCTGGTTGGATCGTTCAATGCTTTAAAAATCGTGTTCATTTTACAATTGATTCATTAGGTATTTAGACAAATATCTAAATATCTTTTGGATAAAAAAAATAAAATATTGTATCAATTGTGGAAAGCACCCTTACGAAAGGTAAAAAAATAAGGATGTACGGTTAATTAGCCGAAACCCTTGTTAACAGTGTTTAACAGCCATACCCATTAATCCCAATTTGCTTGTCGCCGGGTGTAACCTGGTATATTTTTACATCGTCATACAAGCAAATAACATTTAAAAAAAGAAAACCTTAATAACCAAATAATCAAAAAAAATGAAAAAGATCATTCTAACGCTGGCAATCATCATAAGCAGTATCGCAGTTTTTGCCGGGGAAGTAAATGTGGACACTCAAGTATTGAATTCATTTAACCGGGAATTCAAAGATGCAAAGGATGTAAAATGGACTACTAATGAAACCTTTTACAAAGCCTCCTTTGTTTTTAACGGTCAGTATGTTTATGCTTTCTATAAACCCGATGGCGAATTAATGGCTGTAACCCGTAATATCAGTTCCCTGGATTTGCCGATGAAACTCCAGACCGCATTGAGAAATGGACACGAAGGGTATTGGATATCTGAACTTTTTGAAATATCCAATAGTGATGGAACAAAGTATTACATAACAATGGAAAAAGCAGATTCAAAAATTGTATTAAAATCTGCAGGTGACAGTAACTGGAACGTTTATAAAAAGTCTTCCAAAATTTAGGCAGTTAGTTCAGGTGTGTGGTAAAACAATCCCCGTCTTTCTGCCAGAGAAAGCGGGGTTTTGTATTTTCTCATTACCTGGAATTTCAATCTACATCAAGGATGAAAAAATTAAAACCCTTTTTTAACTCCCTTATTAATATCATTAACCTTAAACCTTTTATTATGAAAAAGTCTTTATTGCTGCTATCACTAATGCTGATTGGCATTACCTTAACAACATTCGCTCGTTCACAATATTCTAATGATCCCCGGGCTGAGCAAGAGTTTGAAAAACAATTTGCAGGAGCCTCAAATGTGAAATGGGCCAACGAACAAGATGGTTACCTTAGTGTTTCTTTTACCTGGGCAGGTCACAGGACTATTGCTTATTTTAATTCAGACGGTCATCTGGCGGGTAGCGCACGTGGGTTATTTTTTAACCAGTTGCCTTTAAATGTAATGCGATCCTTTAATAATCAGTTCCAAAATTCCATCATTCTTGAAATTCGGGAAATATCAAATTCAGAAGGTATCAGGTACATTATTTTATTGGAGAATAATGATAAAAAATATAAAATCAGGTATAATAATGCCGGCGACCTATTAGAAAAAGAGAAAATTAAAATTTAAGTTCATAAGGGGAAAACGGGATTGAAGTGAATGCCTGGCTAATATAGTAGCGAGGCATTTTTATTTAACCAATACTGTACTTTTGCGGCTTCCGCAATGTCAACTGCCGTGTGGCGGAAAATTAACAGGCGGCATTAATTTTTTTATTATGAAAGGACCCATTTCAAAGTTTATAGAGCATCATTTTCGCCATTTTAATGCTGCGGCATTGTTAGATGCAGCCAAAGGATATGAAACACATTTGCTTGAAGGCGGAAAAATGATGATTACCCTGGCCGGTGCCATGAGTACCGGCGAATTAGGAATCTCATTAGCGGAAATGATTCGTCAGGGAAAAGTAGACATTATCAGTTGTACAGGTGCCAATCTTGAAGAAGATGTGATGAACCTGGTTGCGCATTCACATTATAAGCGGATCCCGGAATATCGCGATCTGACTCCCCAACAAGAATGGGAGTTACTGGAAAATCATTATAACCGTGTTACCGACACCTGCATTCCGGAAGAAGAAGCGTTTCGCCGTTTGCAAAAACACCTGGTAAAACAATGGAAGGATGCCGAAGCTAATGGTGAAGGCTATTTTCCGCATGAGTTTTTATATAAAACGGTTTTAAGCGGTGACCTGGAACAATATTATGAAATAGACCCTAAGGATAGCTGGATAGTAGCGGCGGCACAAAAAAATATTCCAATTGTGGTGCCGGGTTGGGAAGACAGCACGACCGGAAATATTTTTGCCAGCTATGTTATTAAAGGAGAATTGAAAGCCAGTACAGTAAAAAGCGGCATTGAATATATGGTATGGCTTGCTGACTGGTACCGCCATAATTCTTCGGGCAAAGGAGTTGGTTTCTTCCAGATAGGTGGCGGTATTGCCGGTGATTTTCCGATATGTGTGGTGCCAATGATGTACCAGGACCTGGAATGGCATGACGTTCCGTTTTGGAGTTATTTCTGCCAGATCAGTGATTCCACCACTTCTTTTGGTTCTTATTCCGGAGCCGTGCCCAATGAAAAAATTACATGGGGAAAATTAGATATTAAAACTCCAAAGTTCATAGTAGAGAGTGATGCCACTATTGTAGCGCCATTGATTTTTGCCTGGGTATTAGATTGGTAATAATTCTGTACCTGGCTTTGATTTTTTAATGAGTGTTTCTTTTGCAGAAGGAAATTTTATGGATTCGCAATTTGTTTTTTATTAAAGATAAAAATGGCATATCCTCTTACCTTATGAGGAATTAAAAAAAAGAAAGCATGAATACAAGAACCCTGGCCAGCAATAAACGAATTGCTTTAGTTGCCCATGATAATATGAAAGATGAAATAATAGAATGGGCCATCTATAATAAAACGGCCCTCTCTGTGCACCTTCTTTATGCTACGGGCACCACGGGGACTTTATTGGAAAAATCACTGGG
>JBPPMM010000572.1:0-2543 GCA_051306075.1 Chitinophagaceae bacterium | reverse complement strand
TAATATATCAGGAGCCCCTTTGGTAAAGGAAATGATCTTGTCATGATGACTGTGAAAAGTGGTCATTAGTTTGCGGTCTGCATCAAATGCAATTTCTGCCAGCCTGGGCCATTCACCGGATTGTATATTTAATTCCTGCGCCAGCTCCATCAGTGCAATTTCCGTACTGTCTCCCTTCAAATGGTGATCCTCATCTTCCACTACATCGTTGTTGAGTGCAAATGCCTGTAGCAACAGCTTTGTTATTTCTTGCTCTTTTAAAGAAGCAACATCTTTTCGCTCATGTAATTTTCCATTTACAAATACATCTTCTACATGCATTTTGTTTTTGGTAAGCGTACCCGTTTTATCCGTACAGATGTAGGTAACTGAGCCTAATGTTTCTACTGCCGGCAATTCCCTGATCAGGCTGTTAAAGCGAATCATTCTTTTTGCTGCAAGAGCCAGGGAAATAGTGATAACGGCGGGTAATGCTTCGGGTATTGCAGCCACAGCAAGTGAAATACTGGTGAGTACCATTTTCGCTATATCCTCATTTCTCAACCATCCTGCTAAAAAAAATAGAATGCATAAGAATAATACCAGTACCGAAAGTTTTTTTCCAAAGGAAGCCATCCGCTGTTGCAAAGGGGTTAGTGTTTCCTCTTCCTGCAGCATTTTCGCAATACGGCCTAATTCTGTTTGCATACCCGTGGCTACTACTACAGCCATTCCCCGGCCATATGAAACAAATGTTCCTTTGTAAGCCATGTTTTTTTTATCGCCTAACGGGAGATCATCTGCTTGCAATGAATGGATAATTTTATCAACAGCAACTGATTCACCTGTTAGTGCTGCCTCATCTATTCTTAAATTAAAGGATTCTAAAATGCGGAGGTCAGCCGGAACTGCATTACCCGCCTCCAAAAAAACAATATCGCCTGGCACCAAAGAACTGGCGGATAGCCAGGTTACCGTTTCATCCCTCATAACCTTTGCCTGGGTAATAGTCATCTTTTTCAAAGCCTGCATCGCTTTTTCTGCCCGGAATTCCTGGAAGAATCCTATTAAGGCATTTAATAATACAATAACCAGGATAACAATTGTATCGGTAAGGTCACCAATGATGCCTGAAATAATGGCTGCCCCCAATAAAATCAAAATCATTACATCTTTCAGCTGGGCCAAAAACATTCCGGCAATACTTTTCTTTTTTCCCTCCTGCAGTTCATTTGGGCCTGTTTGCAGCAACTTTTCTTCAGCAGCGTTTGTACTAAGGCCCTGCCCCGAAGTGCCCAGAAGTTCAAAAGTTTCTTTTATTTCTAATCGGTGCCAGTTCATCCTGCTCCGTTATTTGTTGAAGTATAAGTAAATCATAAGAACCAGGTACAAAAGAATAATTATAAACGTATCGAAGCTCAGGAGCCACAATTGCTTTTTCTTAGGTTTAAAGAGGAGGCCTAATCCTACAACTGCTGTCATAATTATCGTGATAAAAACTGATAGCAAGTGAGAAGGAGAAATGGCTTTAAATAAACTGCCCTCCCTGTAAAAAATATCATCAATACCCAGGATAAACATGTTAAATACATTGCTGCCCAGTAAATTTCCAACCGCCATATCCAGCGCTCCAATCCTTAATGCGGCAAGGGAAACAACCAACTCTGGTAACGATGTGGCAGCTGCTAAAAATAATGTACCAAAAAAAGAATTACTTAAACCTGAATATGAAGCAATATTTTCTCCAAAGTAAGGCAGGAATACAGCGGACCCGATGACGATGAAAGCATGAAGTGCATAACCTCCGATTGCTTTTTTTAATTCAGCCGGATGATAAGCCGGGGAATGCGAAGAGGGTGGTAATTCCATAAGAAGGTTATGCTCATACTTAAAAATCCCCCATACGGATACCAGGTATATTCCAATAAGAAGAAAAGTAAAGCTGCTTATCCATAAAACAGAGGGAATTTCTGCCGACAAGTAAATGGCCATCCCTGCAACTGCTAATAGAATTATTCCAAAAATAGCGGCTACAATATGGCTTGACTTTACCATGGAGAAAAGCGGTTGCTTGATACGGGCATCAAGCAGGGAAAGAATAAGCAGGTTAAACATGCAGCTTCCAAAAATATCTCCGGCTGCAAGGTTGGGAGCGTTAACTATTACAACCGAACTGAAGCCCGTGATTAACTCGGGTAATGAAGTTACGGATGCCATTAAAATAAGACCCACCCATGCCTTTCCCATACCGGTTAAATCCGCGATCTTATCACCATATACAGAAAGGCGGGTACCACTAAAAATGATAATACCCGCACAACATGCAAATCCTAAAGTATTAAGAATTAAATCGCTCATATTTTTTTAACTCCCTATTCCAAACCACCTGGTAAATTTTACTAAACCAGGCGCAGTATACGAGTACCAAATGATTTTTTAACCACCGGGTAGCCATTCAATCTATCATGATACAAAAGGAATTAGCTTTATTTGTCCTAATTATTTATTAACCTGCTTCGAAAAACTAAGGCCTCCAACACAATTAAACCCTGTCTCTTATACAC
>JBPPMM010000520.1:0-9629 GCA_051306075.1 Chitinophagaceae bacterium | reverse complement strand
CCATCAACGGGCATAAATTCACTTCTTTCGCCTTCCGGATTTTTATAGATGTTGGAGGAAAAAACTACTACCGCCACCAGGGCGAGGATGGCCAATACTGTATATTTTATTTTGTTTTTCATGTTTCTGTTTTTTAAAGTTCTACGGATAAATACCCTTGCTTTTGTAATTCAAACGCTTTGATGAACCCATTATCAACATACTCTACTCCGGGCATCAAATCCGCTTTTGCCAATGCAAATTTTTTAAGTGATAAACCGCAGCCATACAGAGTAACGCCCAGGCGTTTGGCTTCAGAAATCATTTCATTATCGCTGTTGCCTGCAAAACTTTTAATGGCTTTGCCGCAGACGATAATGGCAGTCTTGTCCGGCTTGATGGTTTTACTTGCAGCTGAATTTGTTTGCAATTGACGGATAGTATTTAATGCCTGGGTAATATGCTCTTGCTGCCGGAGCATGAAAAGCAGGTTATCGGGGAAGGGCTGCTTTTTTTGCCCAAATGCAGCAGCAAATAAAGAAAGGGATATAAATAAAAAACTAAGCTTTTTGTAATTCATAATTGTTGTTTTTAAAAAGAAATAATAGACTCCCTGCAATAGCTACATTTTTGAAAAATGGGCCAAGGTCATTCAGGTCTTCGAGTTGTATGGTTATCGAAATGCTGGTTAGTATTATAAGTAAAACAGCCGCAGCCCATTTTTGATATTTGCCAGCCAGCAGAAAGAGGGCAGCAATTACCATAACCACTCCACTAAGTGTAATTAATACAGTGTAAAGTGGCTGCGAAGGGGTCCATTGATACAAAGAGCATTGTTTTATTCTACTAAAAATTTTATCGGTATGAATAGGATGTTTGAAAACTGCATATAAAAAAATGTAAGTGCCCGGAAAAGCACATAATGCCAATGCCTGGTCATGTGATTCTTCAGTTTTTAAATAAAGAGAAAAAATGTTGCCTTTGTTTGTAATGTATAATTGAGTGATATACTAAAGTCAGTGAAGTACAACTAATGAGATTTCTAAAAATACATTAAACGACAATGAACCGTGGAGGGGTGAAAGGAGGATTAGTAGCGAATTGAGAAACAAAAACCTGGTAATAATTGCTTCTTATTTTTTGAATCTCGTAGAAATTGTTTGTGACCTGGTATTCCAAAGAAGGAATCACTAAGACAATATTTGTTGTGCATTGCTGTATATTCTTTACCGGATCATCCTGCTTTTGCCGCGGCACCTGCCCTTGAATGGACCCCGCAGCAACCACACTTGCAATTTTTTTCAATACCGTTGCTGTGCAAATGTGCCAGAAATGCCAAATGATAAAAATAATATGAACAACAAGTATTTTTTCAATTGTATCCGATTGTATGCAGTTTAGAGCTGTGGAATCATAATCCTGTTCCTAAAACACATTTAGCATTGTTTCAAAAAATAAACCACACAGATTACACCTTTGTTAAAATCCTTCATAAACTTTACAAAGTTTCTACTTAACGATCAGGAGTTGAAAATTTAAACATCCGTTTATTTTTGACTTTGTTAATTTAATTACAGTTTCCATTTACATCGCAAAAATCTTCGCCAGCTTCCGCTATGAGGGCAGGCTTTTCTTCTTCCCAAATTTTATTTAATACTTCTTCAAAAACCTGCGGGCTTTGTGCGCCGCTTACTGCATATTTATTGTTAAAAACAAAGAAAGGAACACCTTGTACTCCAACCTGGTAAGCCTCATACTGGTCTTTCCTTACTTCTTCTTCAAACCTGGGGTTTGTCAATGACCTTTCAGCGCCTTCACTATTTAATCCGACTTCTGTTGCAAGTTGTACCAATGTAGCGGAATCCCCGGTATCTTTTCCTTCAGTATAATAAGCTTTAAATAGTCTTTCTTTCAATTCATTCTGCAAACCATGTTCTTTTGCAAAATGGAGGAGCCTGTGAGCAGAAAGAGTGTTATTGATAATCGCTTTATCAAAATCATAATAAAGGCCTGCTTCACTTGCTATTGAAGTCATATGGTCATTCATTCTTTTTCCATCAGCTGTTGTTCCTCCTTTTCGTCTTCCAAGATATTCATGAACGTTCAGGCCTTCTTTGTTGTCCATGTCGGGGTCAAGCTGGAAACTTTTCCATTCAATCTCTACTTTATCCTTCGCCGAAAACTTTTCAAGCGCCATTTCAAATCTTCGTTTACCTATATAACAAAACGGGCAAACGATATCACTCCATATTTCTACTTTCATATGTATTTAATTTTATTTATATCAAACCTTATCTGCATTCCATAATATACAATCGGTATTCCATCTTTGTTCATTTGAAGGAAACCGGCCTTTTACTCAATGAGGTCATACATTTAGAAGGGGAATGAAAGGACAAGGACTGAAAAATCGTTTTTTTTTCCTTTGGGGTAGTTTAACCTGAAAAAACTAGTCCCGCCAACTTAAAGTGGTCTTACCAGGACTCGAACCTGGATCTAGAGTTTAGGAAACTCCTATTCTATCCCTTGAACTATAAGACCACTTTAACTGCGGAATAATAAAGTTGCGGGCGGGCGGCAAAAATAATAGTTTCTGCCCTAAATATGGGCTTTATCAAAATGTATTCAATCGGTCTTAAAAAAACTCAAATTATTTTTTTTATTTTTTATAAACAGGCTGACATAGGGTTGTCACCCGGCACAGTTTGCTTTGTATTGTCAAACAAATAATAATCTATAAAATTTTGATTTATGACTAATAATGATCAATTAACAGACACCGCGGCATCAACCGTCATTACGCCTGAAGACCTTCTTAAACACTGGCAGGGCCATCGCAGCCTAACCCGGAAAACGATAGAAGTTTTTCCTGAAGACAAACTCTTTACTTATTCTATCGGAGGCATGAGGCCCTTTGCTGAACTGGTATATGAATTTCTGGGAATGGCCATACCCGGCGTTACCGGCATAGCAACAGGAAAATGGCAACAATGGGCCGATGCAAAAAAAGTGGATAATAAAAAAGATTTGCTCACTCTCTGGGATCAGGCTACCGAAGGAATCAACAATATATGGCCAACGATACCTCCTCATCGCTTCGTTGAAGAAGATGTTGCTTTCGGACAATGGCCGGGAACGGGCACCTCTTTTATTTTTTATTTTATCGATAATGAAATACATCACCGTGGACAGGCCTATGTCTATCTCCGCTCATTAGGTATTGAGCCTCCTGCATTCTGGGACAGAAATTGATCTCAGGCATTATAAAATTATGATGGATGGGGCAAAGCCAATTTAACTGTTTCAATACAGCCAGTCTTTGTTAACTTTCCATCATAATTTTTTTTATGAAAAAGATCATCTCTGTGTTGCTTGCTTCCCTGTTTATCCTTACCAGTGCCTGGTCGCAGCAGGAAATGAAACCCAAAGCCCGCCTCAATCATATCGCCTTTTATGTATTTGACCTGGAGAAAAGCACGGAATTTTACCGGCAGATAGTCGGGCTCGATACTATACCCGAACCTTTTCACGATGGCCGGCATACCTGGTTCAGCATCGGTGATAAAAGCCATCTGCACCTGATAAAGGGCGCCAAAGCCGGGCTTTCTTATGATAAGAACAGTCATCTCTGTTTTACTGTGCAATCTGTTGAAAAATTTATCCCGGTTCTTGACAAAAATAATGTGGAGTATGAAAATTGGGCCGGGGAGAAAAAAAGTATCACTAACCGTGTGGATGGGGTAAAACAAATATATTTTAAAGATCCGGATGGATACTGGATCGAGATTAACGACGCAAGGGATTAATTAGTGGCGGAGAATTCTGCATGTCATAAATTTTATAATTAACAACTGAGTACCGCTCTGTTTCCAACCTGATTACCTCTTACTTTCAATATGGGGATTCAAAACACTCCAAACCTTATCTTTGCCGTCCTCCGGTAGATTATTTAAAAGCCACTCAAAATCCCGGATTTTAAATTACATCAAATGAAGTTTTATAATCTCCTGATTAAATATCGTCTTTGGATAGGCGTCATACTGATCTTATTGGGCGGATATGTAAATTTTGTCGCCGGATTCTGGCCGGCTTTTCCTTTATACCTTATCGGTCTTATACTGATTCTGGGTCATTTCTTTTTTGGTCCGCTTCGCCTTATACAATCTTATATGGAAAGTGGTGATATGGATGGCGCTGAAAAGGTACTGAGCTCGATACAGTTTCCTAATCTTCTATATAAACCGATCCGGTCCGTTTACTATACGCTGAAAGGTAATATCGCCATGATGAAGCAGGACTTTGACGGTGCAGAAAAAATGATGAAGAAAGGGCTAGACCTGGGCATGCCCATGAAGGAAGCAGAAGGTGCCAGCCTGTTGCAGATGGGGATGCTTTCCATGCAAAAGAATGACCTGAAACAAGCAGAAAGTTATATCCGCTCTGCTATCAGGAAAGGACTGCCCGATAAAGAAAACGAAGCAGCAGCTTACCTGCAGATGTGCAGCATCATGATGAATAAAAGAGAATTCCGCGCAGCCAAAGATTTTTTTAGAAAAACCAAGGCGCTAAAACCTACTACACCTCAGATACTGGATCAGATAAAACAAATAGAGAAGTATATATCCAGGATGCCTGGCTAAAATGGATAGTTCCTGTAACCAGTTAGGATAAAAAAAAGTTGAAAAGCTGATTGAAGTTTTAGTCAGCTTTTCTTTTTAAACCTCTTTTCATTTGTTTATTTTTTATTGTATTTAGCCAAAAGGAATTCGCCGGATAATCATCACGGTTGGTCCCGCCATCGGCGGGATAGCTCATTTCAAATGTTTTTACTCATAAAAAAAGAGAGACTCTTCAATCAAAGAAGAATCTCCCCTGCTCTTTTAAACTTAAACCATTAATTATAGTTATACGCTATTCCGTTTTTTATTGATTGTTTCACGCCAAATCCATCATTTTTATCTGATGTCATTAATACGAAAGGAGCTCCATCTTCCGCTGCCGCTTCTTTGATTTTCTTGGTCGCTTTCTTATCAGCAGACCCAGCTGTATTATAACTTAACATGCCAGACGTTTTTCCACGAACCTCTTCACCTTGCTTTAATCCTAACACCTGTACTTTGTCAGTTAATATCTGCACTTTTTCCCAATCATTTTTTCCGGAAATGATAATTTTATCTGAGATAACTTCCTTACGACCACTGGTACCATACTTAATGGAGGCTACGGCAAATTTTCCAATAGTTTGTTCAGCATCCTCTCCCGGATATTTAAATGCAATAATGGTCTCGCCTACTTTTACTACTTTGACATCAATTTTTTCCCCATTATGTTTTATCATGACGTCGTTCTGCGCCTGGGTAACCAGTAAAGAAATTCCAGCAAGAAGGGTAAAGATCATTTTTTTCATTTCAATTAGTTTTGATTATAATTTTAAATTGTTATACAATGCGGGAACGAAGAAAGAAAAAAAGATTCATACCTCATATTTATTGGAACAAATATTTAAAAATTTAAAATGTTACCTGTGCCTTTTTATTATTAATAGATATTAGATTCAAATATTTACCTTGTACGCATCAAATACATTATATGAAACAACTATGTGTTCTCGTTTTTCTTGGTCTTTGTATATCTGCATATCCTCAACCTGCTGATCGGGATATTGCTATTATTCCCCACCCCGTTTCCCTAACAAGGCAAAGTGGTTCATTTATTCTTCCTAAATCATTAACCATTTATACTGGAAAAAATGCGGAGCTTAAGAATATAGGTACCCGTATTGCAGAAAGAATCAGGACGGTCACTGGTTATGAAGTTGTACTCAATGAAAATAATGCCGCTGCGTCTGACGGGATTTCACTGCTGTTGACCACGGCAAAATCGTTTCCAAAAGAAGGATACAACCTGGAAGTAACTCCGGCAAAAATTACGCTTGAAGCAGCAGAGCCCGCCGGTATTTTTTATGGCATACAAACATTGATACAACTTTTGCCAAAAGAAATTGAAAGCAGTAACAAAATAGAAAAAGACAAATGGTCAGTTCCTGCGGTTAATATAAAAGATTATCCCCGTTTTGGATGGCGTGGTTTAATGCTGGATGTTTCCCGTCATTTTTTTACCAAAGAACAGGTGAAACAATACATTGACGATATGGTAAAATATAAATACAATGTTTTACACTGGCATCTTACTGACGACCAGGGCTGGCGTATTGAAATAAAAAGTTTGCCCAAACTTACTTCAGTAGGTGCATGGCGGGTCGACAAGACAGGAACTTTTGGAACCTTTTCAAAGCCGGAAGCAAATGAACCCCGCACATATGGCGGCTTTTATACGCAGGATGATATAAAAGAAATTGTGCAATATGCTAAGGATCGCTATGTTGATATACTGCCCGAGATTGATGTGCCCGGTCATAGCCTGGCTGCTATTGCTGCCTATCCGGAACTTACCTGTACACCCGGAACCTATGCAGTTAGCTCAGGGGAATCCTTTATGATATGGCCTCCCGGCGGACATTTTTATGGCCTGCTTGATAATGCCCTTTGCCCTGCCAATGAGAAAGTGTATGAATTTATGGATAAAGTTTTCACAGAGGTGGCCCAATTATTTCCTTTTGATTATATACATATGGGTGGTGATGAAACGGCCCGCAATTTCTGGGAGAAAAGTGCAGCCATAAAAGCTATGATGAAAAAAGAAAACCTTAAAAACCTGGATGAAGTGCAAAGTTATTTTGTAAAAAGAATGGGAAAAATCATCGCTTCAAAAGGAAAGAAAATGATCGGGTGGGATGAGATATTACAAGGAGGGCTGGCACCAGGCGCCGCTGTTATGAGCTGGAGGGGAATGAAGGGCGGAATTGAAGCGGCACGAATGGGCCATGAAGTAGTAATGACACCCACTGACTTTGTTTATATTGACTACATGCAGGGCGATAAAATTATTGAACCCCCTGTATATGCCACACTCCGCCTAAAAAAAACATACCAGTTTGAACCTGTCCCGGATGGCGTTAATGCCTCGCTGATAAAAGGCGGCCAGGGAAACTTATGGACTGAACAGGTTTACAATATGCGGCACGCACAATACATGACCTGGCCCAGGGGATTTGCTATTGCAGAAGCATTATGGTCTCCAAAAGAAAAAAGAAACTGGAATGAATTTATCCCAAGGGTAGAAAAACATTTTGCCAGGCTTGATGCAGCCCAGGTAAAATACGCACCCAGTATCTATGATCCTATATTTGAAATTTCCAAAAAAGGCTCTTCTCAGATAATCGTAAAAATGAGCACAGAAATAAATGGGCTGGATATTCACTACAGTTTTGATAATTCCTTTCCTGATAATTTCTACCCCAGGTATTCTAGTCCTGTTGAAGTGCCAAAGGATGCGGTGACGATGAAAGTGATCACTTACAGAAATGGCAAACCCATTGGAAGAATGATGGTGATGAGCCGGGATGAAATGAAAAAAAGAGCAGGGATAAAATAGTTCCAATGCATTTACCAGGAGGTTCAATCAAATTTACACTCCATGTCATTGAATAAAGAAAGGTTAGAAAAAAGATTTGCTGAAGAGTTTGAAAGATTAAATAAAGAGCAACAACAGGCGGTGCAAACCATCGACGGACCTGTAATGGTAATAGCAGGTCCCGGCACTGGTAAAACACAAATACTTGCAAGCCGGATAGGAAAAATTTTATTGGATACAGATGCTTTCCCTGAAAATATTCTTTGCCTTACCTACACGGATGCAGGCGTAGTAGCTATGCGTAAGCGTTTATTACAATTTATCGGGCCGGATGCATATAAAGTAAATATTTACACCTTTCATGCATTTTGCAATGATGTGATACAAGAAAACCTTTCTCTATTTGAAAAAACGGCGCTGGATCCCATTTCTGAACTGGAGAAGATAGAACTGTTTAAACAACTGATCGATTCATTTCCAAAAAATAACCCGCTAAAACGTTATCGTGGCGATGTCTATTACGAGATCAAAAACCTGCAATCCCTTTTCAGCACCATGAAGCGGGAAGGCTGGACCCCCGCCTTTATTGAAAGTAAAATTGACGAGTACATCGCCGACCTTTCTAACCGTGAAGAATATATTTACAAAAGGAAATACCGGGAATTCAAGGCCGGCGATTTAAAAAAAGACAAAATAGAGGAGCAAAAAGAACGGATGGAAAAATTGCGGGCTGCTGTTCAGGAGTTTGAAAATTTTCAACAATTGATGCGCAAACGCAACCGCTACGATTTTGATGATATGATCAACTGGGTTATTAAAGCCTTTGAAGAAAACAAAAATTTACTGGCCGGTTACCAGGAAAAATATCAATATATATTGGTTGACGAATACCAGGATACAAGTGGTACACAAAACCGGATTGTAGAATTGCTTATCAATTATTGGGAAAAGCCCAATGTATTTGTTGTGGGAGACGACGATCAAAGTATTTATCGTTTCCAGGGGGCCAGCGTGGAAAACATGTTAAGCTTTGCTGATAGTTATAAAGATTCACTTCTCACCGTTGTTCTTACAAATAACTATCGCTCCACCCAATCTATTTTGGATGTTTCCAAAACCCTGATCAATCGCAATGAAGAACGATTAGTAAAACAGATACCCGGTTTAAGCAAAGAATTACTTTCCTCTAACCTGCTGATCAATCAACTGGTAAATCCCCCTGTTGTTACAGAATATGAAAACCAGCAACAGGAAATGATCGCTATTGCCCTGCAACTCCAGGCACTGGTATTAAAAGGAATTCCCCCCGGAAAAATAGGTGTCATTTATAAGGAAAATAAATATGGAGAAGAGCTAACAAAATATTGCAAGCTGCTTCATATTCCGGTTTTCAGTAAACGAAAACAGAATATCCTGGAAATTCCGCTTGCGCAAAAAATCGTACTTTTTCTTCGTTACCTGGCTGCAGAACATGACAGTCCTTATGGTGGCGATGAAATGCTTTTTGAAATGCTTCATTTCGATTGGTTTCAAATACCGGCTATTGAAATTGCCAGATTAAGTATTGAAACAGCGGAAAGAAAATTTACTGAAAACAAAACATCGATCCGTCGTTTATTAACTGAAAAATCAATTGCTCCCGCAAAAGACCTGTTCAGCATTCCCTTTAATGACTCACTTAAGAAAGCAAGCACAACTATTGAAAAACTAATCTCGGATGTTCCCAACGTTACACTCCAGATGCTTTTTGAGAATGTGATCAGGGAAGCTGGAGTACTTAGCCATGTAATGCAAAGTACAGACAGGCTTTGGTTGATGCAGGTAATATCAGGCCTGTTTGAATTTATAAAAGATGAAACGCACCGGCAACCCCTGCTTTCATTGCAAGAGATCGTTGATATTATTGATCTGATGGAAAAAGAAGAAATACCCTTGCCCCTTGTGCAGGTAAGTGGCAGCGATAAAGGCATCAACCTGCTTACGGCACATGGATCCAAAGGGCTGGAATTTGAATATGTTTTTTTTGCCGGGTGTAATGCTTCCTTTTGGGAAAAGAAACGTAAACCCGGAGGTGGTTATAGTTTACCCGACACCATGTTTACCTCGCAGCCTAAGCAAAGAGATGATGAAGTGTTGCGTCGCCTGTTTTATGTTGCGCTGACAAGAGCGGAACAGCA
>JBPPMM010000430.1:0-4590 GCA_051306075.1 Chitinophagaceae bacterium | reverse complement strand
GTGTATAAGAGACAGTCTTAGTATAATCTTACCTATTTTCGGAAATGTTTGTTCTATTTCAAAATCCTTAAAACTTGAATTCTTTGAAATAATGTCGTCGAGTAATTCGCGAAGTTTTGGAATATTCCATTGCCTGTTTCCCAAATCAAAGAGTAGCATTCCTTCTGTTTCTTCTTCTGTTATTTTAAATTGATTATAGAAAGATTTATTCGCTGTTTTTATCCGGAGATCTTTATCAAGAACGATCATTGGATCGTGAATCGTGGAAATAAGGGCCTCGGAATAGTTGTAAGATTCATTCAGCAGTTCATTTCGGGTTTGCAGTTCCTGGTTAGTGGTTGCAAGTTCCTCATGGGCAGATTGAATTTCTTCCTTTGAAGTTTCCATCTCTTCATTAATACTTCGCAGTTCTTCATTGCTACTAATTACTTCCTCATTGGCACTTTGTAATTCTTCCATAGCCGCCTCATGATTGTGGCTGACAGAACGAAGTTCATCCCGGTAAGCCGAGATTTCTTCTTCCAGCTTAATTATTTTTCGCTCTTTTACTGCAGGGCCATTTTTTGCTTTTTTTATGCCTTGCAAATGTTCTTCCATTTCCTGTTGGGTAAAAACAATGAGCAGTACCGGTTCGTCCCATTCCTTCGTAAGCGGGACAGCTTCCAGTGTAATAATGTTTCGCCCTCCATTCACTTCAATGTCCTTTTTAAGAACGGCCTTTTTTGTTTTGCTTGCTTTGGAAATAGCATTCCTAAGTTCGAAGGCAATTTCGGGCCGTGCCATTTTTAAAATATTTAAACTTGCCCGCCCTTCCGGATGCTCTAAATACAGAGAGGTGGAGCCCCGGAATTGGAGAATCTCCATCTGTTGATTAATAACTACACATGCTGGAACGTACCGGGCGAGAAGAAGGGAATTAATGGTGTTGTCTAAGCCATTTGTGCCAAAACTATTTTTTGGAGTTTTATTCTGCGAATCCGGAATGCTTTCAAGCGGAAGTACTAACCGGCTAAAACGTGCATCCGGTACCGGGAGAATCCCGCTGCCGGTATTCTTTTTGCGGGAATATATTTTCAGCTTTTTATTGAAATCCGAAAAAAACGGCGCAGAAGAGCCAATGGTTTCAGATTTGCCCAGAATCAGGTATCCATCAGGATTTAATGCATAATGAAATGTTGCGATGGTTTTTTTTTGAGCAGCAACATCGAAATAAATTAGCAAGTTGCAGCAACTAATAAAATCAACCCGTGAAAAAGGTGGATCGCTCAAAATGTTATGCGGGGCAAATACACACATATCACGCACCGTCTGCGTTATGCGGTAACCGCCACCGGAACGGGTGAAAAAACGCTGCAGCCGTTTGGGAGAAACCAGTTCAACTTCCTGTTTTGTATAAACGCCGATACGAGCTTTACTAACGGCCTGGATACTAAGGTCAGTTGCAAAAATCTGAACCGGGATGTCCCTAAATTGGGTATCCTGTATTTCAAGAAGCATAATGGCAATTGAATAGGCTTCCTCTCCTGTTGAGCAGGCAGTTACCCAGATACGTAATGCTTCACCTGATTTTTTAGCTTTTAGCAGCTTCGGAAACAGTGTCGATTTTAAATACTTGCAGGCATCAGCATCCCTGAAAAAATTTGTTACATTTATTAACAGGTCATTAAAAAGGATCTCCGTTTCCTCCTTTTTTTCGTTCAGGTAACTTGCATATTCTTTCAGTGTTTTTAGCTTATACAAAAGCATTCTACGCATAATCCTCCGCTTGATCGTGTTCATTTTATACAGGCTGAAATTAACCCCGAAAGTCCGATGCAAAAGATTGAGAATAAATTTCAAATCAGAACTATTATTGTCTATTTCGTCCTCTTTCGCCTTCTTAATTCTATTTGATTTTACATAGGGATGCTTGCTGAGCCGGATAAGTTCTTTAGCGATTTGTTCCGGGGGTAACACAAAGTCCACTACACCTGCAGCAATTGCTGACCTCGGCATGCTATTGAATTTAGCAGTATCATCCTGTGCAAACGTTAAGCCGCCCTCATATTTTATGGCCTTCATTCCCCTTGTGCCATCGGTGGCACTACCTGAAAGAATAATTCCAATTACATTTTCCTTGTGTTTTTCAGCCAGCGAAGTAAAAAAAATATCGATGAGTAAGTTAACTACACGCCCCTGAGGTCTGGGAGTCAATTTTATCTTTCCGTCCACTACATTCATCTCCTTATCTGAGGGCATTACATAAATTTTGTTTGGCTCAATGGTCACCATATCTTTAACTTCCTGAACAGGCATTTTGCTATTTTTTGAAAGAAGAGAAACAAGAATGCTTTCATGATCGGGGCTAAGGTGCTGTACATATATAAATGCCATCCCTGTATCTGATGGAAGATGCTGTATCAATTGTGTCATTGCTTCAAGTCCGCCCGCAGAAGCGCCAATGGCTACAAAGGGGAAAGAATAATTGCTTTGAGGTGAAGGCGTCGAAGGAATTTTCTTAGTCAATTTCTGCGAAGATGGCGATCCTTTCTTAGTGGTCGATTTCTTTTTGGGCTTATTGGCAGTTAGTTTTTTTTTCATGCCTGGTTTTTAATTGGCAGTGAGAACGAATTTTTCTTTAGATGGTTGGGCTGAACTATTTTTTGTTAAAAGTGAAAGAGCTTGATTAATTAATTTCTTTAGTTTTTCAAAATCCGTAGGCTTTCGAATGTAAAAGGTTGCGCCGTTTTTGTAGAGCAGGTCTGCGATTTCTTTCTCATAGGATGTTGAGATTATAAATATGGGAAGTAATTTCAACTTCTCATTCTGTCTTATTTCTGCCAAACATTGAAACCCGCTTTTTCGGGGCATGTTGAGGTCAAGAAAAAGAGCATCTGGCAGATCACCGGATGTTTGTTTTAACCATTGCATGAGTTGATCACCGTAGTGAAATTGAGTGAGACGTGTGGAAAATGGGAGTTGGTCCAGTGCTTCCCTGAATAAAATACAATCGTCATAATCATCATCGGCAAGGAAAAGGTGAAGCTGATTGGGGTTCATAAGTTAAATTTATGAAACTATTATCGACTAGAAGGACGACTGTGTATAATTGTGAAAATATGGATAAAACAATCTGCAAAAGACGAATTCCTCATTCAATACAAAGGAAAAATGGAGACAACAATAGCTAGTATTAATTTTTGGCAGGAAGTTCTAATGGGCTGGATGAGTACTCCATTGCTCTCCCAAAATAAATGAAGCCAGCCAATAGATTTCATCAGCATTACCTGGTTTCGTCATAAAATGACATGCCCCTATTTCCTTTAATTCGTTTGATTCTTCTACATTTTTGGATGTAGTATAAATAAATACCGGGATGTGTTTTAATCTTTCGTTGCTTTTAATTTCCACCAAACATTTTTTACCACTATAACGTGGCATCCGAAGATCCAAAACAATAAAATCGGGTAATTGTCCTTCAGAACTATTCAAAAAGTCCAATGCTTGTTGACCATTTTCAGCTGAGAAACAAGTAATAGTATCATCAATCTCTTTAGCTGCTGCAATAAAAAGATTCCGATCATCCGGATCGTCGTCGACAATAAGCAAACTTTTTGTAGTAATATTCATATTTTGCCATTTTCTGATAGGTAAACTAACCATGCTCAAAGATTATCAATATTTAGTACTTTCTTATTATACATTATTGTATGGAATATATAATATTCACACTCCCTTTCAAACGTAATTTTCCGATTTCCATGATTTTTTAAACTCAGCGGGTGTCACTCCGGTAATCTTTTTAAATTGCTGACAAAGATGTGAAACGCTACTATAACTCAATTGAAATGAAATCTCTTTTACATTTAACCCCTCATACTTTATCAATTCTTTTACCCGTTCAATTTTCTTAAAAATATAGAATTTTTCAATGGTGCTTCCTTCTAACTCTGAAAAAGTATTAGCCAGATAAGTATAATCATATTGAAGGCTTTTGCTAAGGTGTTCAGAGAATTTTAGTAGTATGTCATCACCATCAGAATGAAACATTTCAATGATTACTACTTTTATTCGTTCAACCAGAATTTTCTTGGAATTATCCAACAATTCCAACTCATAATAATTTAAATCGGAATTCAATTGGGTTCGCTGCTCCGAACTAAGCTCTGAGAAAACTTTTACTCTCCCTAATTCTACGTCACTATATGGAATTTCGAGATTCTCTAAAACAGATTTTACGATCATTTTGCATCGTACACAAACCATATTTTTAATAAATATATACATCTAACAAAATTCATAGAGTTTAAATACTGTGCCAGATATGCCATTTTTAAATAGCAAAGACTAATTTCAGATTACTACCTATTCAGAATCAATATAAAATGCAAATTTAGGTAAATCCATGAATTTGATTTTACCTCATCTGGCAATTATTTGAGAGTCATTTTGAAAAGCCTGATGCAGATTCCCTTCCATATCATGTGATAATTCTGCATGCTATTTCGTAAATTATAATATAATATAGCCAAATCTCAAATTTATCTTCGTTCTGGATTTTCATAGGATATTGAATTTTTTATTGGGCTGGATATCTATCCGGGCCCTTTT
>JBPPMM010000425.1:0-2314 GCA_051306075.1 Chitinophagaceae bacterium | reverse complement strand
GATCGTTTTCCTCCCAGGAAAACCTTTTGTAAAGTTCTCTTTGATGAGCGGTAACATAACCGGTACTCCCGGCGTTTAATTTCGTAAAATCGTTTTACCAACTCTAAAATTTGCCTGGATTATGAAGGGTTTCGCTAACCTGGTTTTATTAAGTTGTATATATAATTGCTTGCAGGCACAACAGGTTCCCAGGCAATTACCTGCCAAGCGATTCTCAGAAACAGTAAAAATAGATGGCCTTATAACTGATTCTGCATGGAAGAATGCAGCAGTATTAACTGACCTTACTGAATTTCGGCCTAAGGCAGGTGATAAAGAAAATCCTTTCACCAAAACAGTTGCCTACCTGATGTATAATGATGATGGAATTTATTTCGCAGGATATTGTTATGAAAGCACCAGGGACAGTATAGCCAGGGAATTAGCGGGCAGAGATGGTTTTGGAACTAATGATTACGTTGGACTCATCCTTGACACTTATTATGATCAATTAAATGGCTTTGAATATTTTGTTACACCACTAAATGAACAATGGGATGCAAAAATGTCCCCTGCAGGATCTAATGGCAACTCGGAAGATTTTTCCTGGAATGCCGTATGGCAAAGTGGTGCAGTAATCCATGATGATGGATGGAGTTTTGAAATGTTTATTCCTTTTTCTGCCATCAGGTTTGGGAAAAAGGAAGTGCAGAACTGGGGATTAAATATTACCCGGAGAAGAAGAAAAACGGAGGAGCAATTTACCTGGAATCCAGTTAATCCTACTGTCAGTGGTTTCCTAACCCAGGAAGGTATATGGACCGGAATTTCTCATATTAAACCGCCGCTAAGATTACAATTCTCTCCTTATTTTTCTACTTATGCCAATCATTTTCCTACTAAAGTACCGGGAGAAAAAAGTTGGACTACTTCAGTAAATGGTGGCATGGACGTAAAGTATGGAATTAGCCAGGCTATTACGCTGGATATGACATTGATTCCTGATTTTGGGCAGGTGCAAAGTGATAACCAGGTTTTAAACCTTACACCATTTGAAGTAAAGTTTAATGAAAACAGGAGTTTTTTTACTGAAGGAACTGAACTCTTTGGGAAAGGAAATTTATTTTATTCAAGGAGAGTAGGAGGAATTCCCATAAAATATTATTCCTTGCAAAATGAGGTAAACCCCAATGAACATGTAATAAAAAATCCTTCAGAAACAAAATTGATCAATGCTACAAAACTTTCGGGCAGGATGCAGAACGGTTTGGGCATTGGTTTTTTTAATGCAATTACGGCACCTCAGCATGCTGTGGTAGAAGATGATTTTAAAACCCGTCGTAAGATCGAAACAAATCCATTAACCAATTACAATATCATTGTACTCAACCAATCACTGAAAAATAATTCCAGCATAAGCCTTGTAAATACTAATGTGTGGCGCAATGGTAAAGATTACGATGCGAATGTAACGGCCGCACTTTTCGATTTTAATGATAAAAAGAATACCTGGAATACGGGAGGCAAACTGGCCAGCAGCAACCTGCCGGGATATTTACCCGGTGGTAAAACGCTGAGCGGTTATAGTCATAATATTTATTTCGGAAAAAAAAGTGGTCGTTTCAATTTTAATTTAAGCCAGGAGCTTTCCGATAAAAAATATAATAATAACGACCTTGGCTATTTTACTTTTAATAACTTTCTCGACCATTCCTTATGGATGGGTTACCGCTGGATACAACCCACCAAATGGTATAATAATATCCGGATAAATTTTAATGGCCTATATACCCGTCGCCTTTTACCTTCTACTTACAGAGGCGCCAATTTTAATATTAACGTGAACGGCCAGTTAAAGAACCTTTGGTATGCCGGGACCTTTTTTGGGCATGAGCCAAAAAACAATGATTTTTTTGAGCCTCGTACAGAAGGCCGCGTTTTTAAAGGATGGTCCAGCTTTTTCTTCGGAGCGTGGTTTGAAACGAACAATGCGAAAAAATACAGTGTTTACAACGAACTTTTTTATGTAACAAGGTCACTGTTTAACAGCAAAAGATATCAATTCAATTTTAACCAGAGATTTCGCTTCAGTGACAAATTTTCTGTAAGGCATGCCTTAACAATCGAACCGCAAAAAAACAATACAGGGTTTGCCGGGTTTAGTGGGAATGAAATTATTTTTGGCAGGCGGGACAGGAATACGGTTGAAAATGAGCTAGGCTTTAAGTATAACTTTAATTCCAAAATGGGATTAAACTTAAGAGCCCGTCACTACTGGAGTAAAGTAGAGTATGCTGAATTCTTTACGTTAATGGCTGATGGACATCTGGAGAAG
>JBPPMM010000392.1:0-2460 GCA_051306075.1 Chitinophagaceae bacterium | reverse complement strand
CAGGTTATTATAAATGCTTCCGTACACCGGGCCATCAACCAGGCCTCCATCAATGTGATAATTTTTTAAATGAGTAAAGGCAGAATGAGGATCCACAGGAGTATCACCCCATGAAGGCAAGCCATAGACCATACTGGTGCCCCAGGGATTACAACCGAATAACCAATCGAAATTTGCCTGCTCCAATTCGTCATATGTTTTATCACCCGTTAATTCTTTGTACCAATAGCATTGAATAGCAAAAGAGGTTGTCAGGTTATTGCTGCACCAGATATAAGGAATACCCCTGTAAAAAGCATTTGATTTTGCTTTATTCCAAACTTGTTGAATTCCTTGTTTATAATATCCGGTTATCGTATCTCTCCTTTTGCCGGTTAATTGTTTGGCCAATTCGTAATGGCCCAGGTTGATAAAAGGATACCACTGGTAATGACTGGCTGTATCCGTTCCCAACCAGGGTGTGATGCTTTCTGATTGTGCATAAAAAAAACTTTCACTGAGATGGCTAGTTTCTCCTTTAGGCTGTCCTGAAACATTATTTATACTGGCCTCTGCCAGCTCCATATCATCTGTCCAATTTTCTTCGGCATAGATATAGGGCGATTTTACCGAAGCGGTTTGAGTGAACCCTTTTCTTTTTTTCCCAAACGACAGAGCAGAAAAAGATTTTTTTAATAAGGTGTTACTATAGTTTATATCTGTTTTTCTAAACATTTCTGATCCCAGTGAAAAAGCACTGCTAAACTTTCCGGCCACAGAAGAGGTTCCTTTTGTATTATTCATAAACTTTCCTCTTTGCTGTGGTTCCCCGCTTACAAAATATACCGGCCTTTGATTGCCCTTGCCATACTGTGTATCTTCCCCGGGAATCCTCATACCAATATGATCACGGTCATCACCGATCTGGTTAAACATCCAGTCATCTTCAGGATGCATTTTTAATAACCAGTCTAATCCCCATTTTGCTTCATCCAGTACATCGGCTATTCCATTGCTTCCATCCAAACCATTGGCTTGTTTTTTATCAGTAAAAACTTTTGGAAAATCGCGGTAGGCCATCAGCAGGTGATAGGTAGCATTGGCCGATGTTGTTGAATATTGTAAATAATCACTTGCATCATGCCAGCCGCCCACAACATCAATATAGGTGCTGTCCCGGATACCGGCTTTTTCACCATACAAAACGTAACCGTCGCGGGTATGGCAACTATCTTTTAAAAAGGGATTAAAACCAGTTCGTTGCTGCCGCATATATCGCAAGCAAAAATTGGCAGCGTCTTTATACACATCAATACCAATCTCAAATTCCGGTGACCTGGTAATGCCTGCCCGCAAAAAATATCGACCGGGTTTTTTAAAATTGGAAAAGTTAAGCCGGCAGGTCTGTTTAAAAGGTCCGTATGATCCAAACGACTTTGTTGTTTTACCAGAATAAGCAATTTTTCCTGAAGCGGCGTCCACTAATTCCCATTTATCAATTCCTGTTGTCAATTTACTGCACCATACAGCCACCTTTACTCCTTCGGGTGTGTAGCCCAATTGATTAATCCGGATCCATGAAGAAGCAGAATCGCTTTGTTTTATTTCTGTAAATGAGAACAACAGAAAAATAATCAATAGCCTCATACAATTTATTAAGATTTAAAAATTGAAATGGAAAAGTTACACTTCTTTCTTAAATTTTATGGTGCATACGTTTGCATTAAATTTAAAAATTAAAAAACTAATTTCTGCTTACCTTAATCCATCAATTAATTTATGGCGGTAATTGCTATTGACCTGGGAGGCACAAAATCAGCCGCCGCTTTATTCAGCGGCACCGGTGAAATATTGATGAGAGAAACGATGCAATTGGAAAAAAGAAAAGGTGCCGAGGTAGGTAGAATGATCGTGGACCAGGTGAATCATCTTTTACATAAAGCAAAACAGGAAAATATAAACATTTCTTCACTGGGCATATGCGTACCGGGTATTGTTCATACAAAGACCGGAAGAGTATGGGCGCCGAATATCCCGGGCTGGGAAGATTATCCATTATTGCAGGAGTTGCAAAAAGAACTGGCGTATAAGAATATCAAAATACATATAGACAGTGACAGGGCCTGCTATATTCTTGCCGAAGTATGGAAGGGTAATGCCCGGGGATGCAGCGATGTTATTTTTTTGAGTGTAGGTACCGGCATTGGTGCTGGCATTTTAGTAAACAACAACGTGTTGCGCGGAACCGGGGACATTGCCGGCGCTATAGGGTGGATGGCATTAAGCAAACCAAATGATAACAAATTTTTATCCTGCGGATGTTTTGAATATAATGCCTCAGGGGAAGGGCTTGTTAAAGTGGCGAAAGACTTTTTTTCATCCGGGAAATATGAGGCAAGTATTTTGAAAGCAAAAATTAGTAACAGCCTTACTGCCAAAGATATTTTTGATGCGCTCAATGCCGGTGATCATTTGGCAATA
>JBPPMM010000355.1:0-12762 GCA_051306075.1 Chitinophagaceae bacterium | reverse complement strand
CACTTGTAAAAAAACTAGAAGAATTAGGAATTGGCCGGCCTTCTACCTACGCTCCTACCATTTCCACTGTTTTAAAAAGAGGTTACGTTGAAAAAAGGGATAAAGAAGGTGTCCGTCGGGATTTTCGTGTTTTAAAATTAAAGAAGGACATTTTGACTAAGGAAACGGAGCAGGAAAATACAGGTGCTGAAAAGTCAAAGTTATTCCCTTCTGATCTTGGACTTGTAGTTACCGATTTTCTAAAAATGTATTTTGATGACATAATGGATTACAGCTTTACAGCAAGAATAGAGGAGGAATTTGATGAGGTGGCTGAAGGCAGAATGGAGTGGCACAAAATGCTCAATGATTTTTACAGCCCGTTTAAGAAGGATGTAGAGAAAACGATTGAGACAGCAGAAAGAATTAAGGGCGAAAGAGAATTGGGTACTGACCCTGAATCAGGTAAACCGGTAGTAGCCAGGATGGGAAGGTATGGCCCAATGGTGCAAATAGGACATGCCGACGATGAAGAAAAACCTCGGTTTGCCAAAGTGCCTACAGGGCAAAGCATAGAAACCATCACCTACGATGAAGCGATGGATTTGTTCAAATTGCAGGGTACTCTAGGGCAGTTTGAAGAAAAAGATATATCGGTTAATATCGGTCGTTTTGGTCCTTATGTAAAATGGGGTGAAGAGTTTATTTCAATACCCAGGGGTACAGATCTGGCAGAAGTAGATTTAGAAAAGGCGATTCTCCTGATAAAAGAAAAGAAACAGGCAGATGCACCCGTCGCCATGTATGAAGACAAACCTGTTACAAAAGGCAAAGGCAGATTTGGGCCATTTATTAAATGGGATGGTATGTTTATTAACGTCCCGAAACGATTCAATTTTGATGCTTTATCAAAACCTGATATCAATGAATTAATAGATGCCAAGGTAAAGAAGGAGGCAAATCGTTTTATTCAAAGATGGGCGGATGAAAAAATAGCGCTGGAAAATGGCCGTTGGGGTCCTTTTATTCGTTTTGGCAAAAAAATGCTGAAGCTTCCCAAAAAGGCTGATGACACTAAATATACTGCGGAAGAGGCAGCCACATTAAGTTTGGAGGATGTGAAAAAAATGATTGAGATTGAAGTGCCGGGAGCTTTTGCAAAAAAAGAAAAAAAACCTGCTGCCAAAAAAGCAGCTAAGAAAAAGGCCGCAAAGAAGAAAAAATAAGAACGGCGTTATGTATTTGATTAAATATATTTTTGGCACATAAACAGAAAACCCTGTTTGCACAGGGCTTTTCTGCTTTCACAGGTCAATTCAATAAGCAAGGATATTTGCTCGTAATTTTTTACTAATGATTACGCCTGACGGCAAGAAATCAATAAGGTTCTTTAAATAATTGTTGGGAAACGGTTTAAACGGTCTAATGAAAAATAATCCCGAAAATTGAAATGATTATTCCGCCACCTTATAGCATAAAACACACCAAACTACCATTTACGTTCCCCATTTTATTCACATGATTTCAATAAAATAGTTTCTGTTTTAATGTTTGCTGTTATCCTGAGCTTCAAAAAATGGCACTTGGAAAACCAGATATTAATAACCAGTCTAAAAAATTTATGATTCGATTTGTGTTACCTGTTTGCTTTTTTAGCCTGATTCTTTTTGCAGCATTCACCTGCAAAAAGAACAATTCGGGTGAAACCCAACCATTGAAAAGCACATACGAATGGGAAAAATTTAGCATGGGTGCAGATCTTTCCTACATTAACCAGGTGGAGGATTACGGTGGTATATATAAGGACTCAGGCAAGATAAGCGACCCCTTTGGAATCATGAGTAATCATGGCGCCAATACAGTACGTGTAAGGTTGTGGCACACCCCCGATTGGGTTGGCCAGCTTAATAATGGCAGGCTGTATTATGACTTGTATGGTACTGAAAAAACTATACGCAGAGCCAAAGAAAATGGAATGGCTGTTAATCTTGATATTCATTATTCCGATCGATGGGCCGATCCTGCTCGCCAGGAAACCCCTTCAGCCTGGACCGGTCTCTCCCTGTCTGATTTAGAGGATTCGGTTTACAATTATACACTTTCCGTACTGAATTATTTGAAGAGCAAAAACCTGGTACCTGAAATGGTGCAGGTTGGCAACGAAACAAATTCTGGTATGATGTGGCCAATGGGGAAGGTTATTAATAATAACTGGTCAAATTTTGCAGCCTTGCTTAATAGCGGCATCCGTGCCGTGAGAGATTTTTCATTGAACTCATCTGTTAAACCCAGGATCATTTTACATGTCGCCCAACTTCAAAACGCTGACCATTGGACAAGCAGTCTCATTAAAAATGGCGTCACTGATTTTGATATATTAGGTCTTTCACATTACGCAAAATGGTCAACGGTAGCCACCATGAAAGAAGTAGAAAATAATATTCGGAATTTAAAAAAGAATTACGGCAAACAAATCATGGTAGTTGAAACTGCATACCCATGGACCGGCAAAAATGCGGATAATTACACCAACATTATTTCTGACCAGGATAAAGCCGTTGGATATGAAATTACGCCTGAAGAACAACTACGGTATATGAAAGATCTCACGCAGGCTATTATTAATGGAGGTGGTACAGGGATTATGTATTGGGAACCCGCCTGGATTACATCGAAAATGAATGATGGCTGGGGTGTGGGTTCATCATGGGAGAATAATGCCTTTTTCGATTTTGAAGGAAATGCTTTGCCTGTTATTGATTATTTGTCTTACCCGTATAAAGGACTATAAATTGGATGTAGCAATTCTTCTTTTTGTCAGCACATCTTAATAATGAAAAGCAACAATAAAAAATGAGCTACGTTTTTATTATGCAAACCATCTTCAGTATCCATCCTGTTCTCCCCATCTGTGGAAAAGTTTAATAAATTTCTTTCAATATCAATAATGAACTTGTGCCGATATAAGAGATGGAAACAAATAAAGAAATAGCTGCTCTACTTCACTTAATTGATGATCCCGACCAGGAAGTCTTTGATGCCATTTCTGAAAAGATAGTTGATTATGGCAAGCCTATTATTGCCAACCTGGAACATTTGTGGGAAACAACTCCTGAAGAACATACACAGAGCCGGATTGAATTACTTATCCACCGTTTACATTTCAGAGATCTTGCTGAAGATTTTCGACAATGGAGTGTATCAGGTCATCATGACCTGGTAGTGGGTTCCCTTCTTGTATCTAAATTTCAGTATCCTGATATTGTTACTACTCCCGTTTTGCAGGAGATAGAAAAAATAAGAAGAAATATCTGGTTGGAACTGAATAATTATCTCACTCCTTTGGAACATATAAATATTGTCACCAGTATTTTATACAGCTATTACGGATTAAAGGGAAGTGAAACAAATTATACAGAGCCTAATGAATTTTTGCTCCACAAAACGCTGGAGACAAAACGAGGCAACCAGGTAAGCAATGGTATTTTATACTTATTACTTTGCGAATTGCTCGATATTCCGGTAAGAGCGATTCATTTGCCAAAACAATTTATAGTTGCGTATTTTAAGCCCGGGTATTCTGAAGAAAATCTTAATGACCCTTTTCATAAGGTTGAATTTTTTATTGACCCCACCTCCGGCCAGGTGTTTACTCACCAGGACGTAGAAAGTTATTTTAAACGTATAGGAGTGCATCCTGTTGACGCCTATTTTAAACCGCAATTGAATAAACAAGTAATTCAGCAACTCCTTGAAGAATTTGGAAAATGTTTTAATAACGATAAAGAAGATCATAAATATAGAGAGCTCAAGGAGCTTTCACTACTCTTGGAATAAATTGGTTTTTCTTCCATCTACCAGGTGCCAGGATATAGCTATTATAAATATTTTTGTTCTGGCCAAATTAATTGTGATTGCTCTAGTATAGAGTATTCGTTCTATCTTGCGGCAAATTTTTTCATGGCAAATCAAGACGATATTTTTAGCCGCCCAAAACAGGCTGAAGACTTTAAGTTCGGAAACACGGTTGTGCAGGTTTTTGATGATATGGTTACCCGGTCGGTTCCTTTTTATCTGGAGATGCAAAGAATGATGACGGAAATCACAGCAGATTTTGCTGTTCCCGGTACCCGGATATATGACCTGGGTTGCTCTACAGGCACTACGCTGATTAATCTGGATAAGGTAGTTCAAAACGATGTTGAGTTTATTGGAATTGATAATAGCGAAGAGATGCTCGTTAAATGCCGGAATAATTTTGAAGCTAATGGCATCAAAAGAAAATATGAGCTGCTATACAGTGACCTTAACCGCGGTATTCAAATTGAAAATGCATCTGTAGTTGTTATGTGCCTCACCTTGCAATTTATCCGGCCGCTTTACAGGGAAAAACTTATAGAAGAACTTCACCGGCAGCTAAATGATAATGGTTGCGTGATACTGATTGAAAAAGTGTTGGGCGAAGATTCACTGTTCAACCGGCAATTCATCAAATATTATTATGATTTTAAAAGAAGGAATCATTATAATGATATGGAAATAGCACAAAAAAGAGAAGCCCTGGAAAATGTATTGATCCCATATAAATTGATGGAGAACCGTGAATTGTTGCTGAATAAAGGTTTCCGGTATGTAGAAACTTTTTTTAAATGGTACAACTTCTGCGGCATGATTGCTGTAAAATAATAACTGCGTAATAATGGTAAAACTTGGTAACCTGCTTTTTCACAACCGCAATTGGTTGTTTCCTATTTTTTATCTTATTCTCTTTATTCCATCACCTGAAGTGTTTAATGATCCGGTAACGGCTATGATCATTGGTTTTATCATTACGATAATAGGTCAGTTGATCCGTATCATTACTATCGGGCTGGTTTACATAATCCGCGGTGGTAAAAACCGGACGGTGTATGCAGATACCCTGGTTACCACGGGTATCTTTTCTCATTGCCGGAATCCCCTGTATGTAGGCAATATTCTTATTCTTGCCGGCCTGGGTGTAGCATCCAATTCCATAATTTTTATGGCCATTGCCACACCTCTTTTTCTTTTCTTTTACCAGGCGATTGTAAGGGCTGAAGAAAATTTCCTGCAAAATAAATTCGGTGAGGAATTTACCAGCTATTGCCGCAGCGTCAACCGATGGATTCCAAACCTGTCTGGTATTGGAAAGACCATAGAAAGCATGAAGTTTAAATGGACAAGGGTAATCATCCGGGAATATACCGCAACTTATATCTGGATGTCTGGCGCTACATTGATCGTAATGAAACATTTTTACAACCATGATGAGCGGTTTGATTTTCAGAAATATTTCAATCTGTTTATTATTATCCTGGTGGTTTTATTAATGCTTTATTTATTTACCCGGTATCTGAAAAAGTCAAAAATACTGGCTAGCGATTAGTTGAGACAAAAAAAACCTGGTATTATTCACAACACCAGGTTTCAATTTATAAAATCTTTTATTATTATAAACTCAACTCCCAACCAGGCGAATATTCTCTTTTTACAAACTGGTTAGCTTCATCAAAATTGGTGATCTTCATATTTTTCGCATCCCATAATAATTTTTTCCTGCCCAGGTATTTGTCTTCCCAACCTTTTAGCTTTGGATTAATCATCATAGAACTGCGGATAGCAAGATTACCCATTAATATGCTTTCAGTAAATGGTCCTGCATATTCAAATGGAGAACTGGTTTCACCTTTTCCGTAACCGGCCAAACAGGCATTCACCCATTGCAAATAATGCCCTTCCGGTACTCTCTTAATTGTTTGCTTTGGCATTTGCTTTTCCTTCATCAGCATAGTTGGCAATAACCTTGGATTAGCTCCATAACAATCCATCAGCATTTTTCCTTTGGTACCTACGAGAAGTACACCACCATCCCAATTTCCAAAAGCCTCACCCGGTAATAATTCATCAGGGCGTTGCGGCAGTAATCCGCCATCATGCCAGGATACTTTAATATTACCTTTCTTATCTTTTCTGGGATAATTTAAATGAATAATGGAGGAAGGAGGACAACTGTCAACGTAGTTACCTTCGGCCCACATATCTTTCCATATGTTCGCTACACTACTTTCTGCTGAATCAGGATAGTCAATCGGTAATATCCTGTAGATTGGATCCATAATATGACAAGCCATATCACCTAATGCACCGGTACCAAAAGCCCACCAGCCACGCCAGTTGAATGGCAGGTATGCGGGATTAAAATCTATCGCTTTTGCAGTACCCAGCCAGAGATCCCAATCCAATTCTTTAGGAATATCAAATTTCCCTGTGGGAGTTGCGATGCCCTGCGGCCAAACAGGCCGGTTTGTCCAGGCATGCGCTTCAATTATATCACCGATCATTCCGGCATTATACATTTCCTTTGCTTGTCTTACTCCGTCACCACTACCTCCCTGGTTCCCCATCTGCGTAACGACCTTGTATTTTTTTGCGGCTTGCGCCAGTATCCTTGCTTCATATATATCATGTGTCAGCGGCTTCTGTGTATAAACATGTTTACCCAGTTGCATGGCAGCTAATGTGGCAACAGCATGCGTATGATCGGGAGTGGAAATAGAGCAGGCGTCAAAATTATTTTTCTCCTTGGCAAGCATTTCTCTGAAATCTTTATAATAGCTGGCTTTTGGAAAATTTTTCCTGGATTTAACAGCCTGCCTTTCATCCACATCACATAAGGCAACGATGTTTACATTAGGGCTTTTTGCGAATGAGCTCAGGTCACTTTCTCCCTTACCGCCTGCGCCTATCCCTGCAATATTTAGTTTATCACTGGGAGCAATAAATCCCCTTCCCAAAACATGGCGGGGAACAATAAAAAAACCGGCCGCTGCTACGGATGCATTCCTGATAAATTTGCGACGGGAATTAAAAACATTTTTCTTTTTTTTCATTTGTGTATTTGTTTTTTATTTCATTTTTCGCCAGACTTATTAAATGAATAAGTAACGCTATGGGTGATTATCATTTATAAAGCCCGGTTCATGTGCAAGATTTATATCTGTTCTATATGCAATATAAGTAAAGCAAAAGTTCTTTTGGTTTAATTGGGTACTGCGATTTTTAAAGTCTTAATCATTGGTAAATTTCATTTAGAACTTAACACAATAAATCATCGCTGAATTACATTTCAAGTTTCCAATTCCCGGCATATTTTCTCTTTACAAATTGATTGGCAGGTTCAAAATTGGTGATCTTCATTCCCGCCCCATCCCATAATAATTTTTTCCTTCCCGGAAACGTATTATCTCCCTTCCCGTTTTTTTCAATATGATTATAACTTAAAACAGCAAGATTTCCCATCAGCACGGTTTCCGTTAACGGGCCTGCTGCTGAAAAAGGAGAACTTGTAAACGTTCCATATCCTTTTTTACAAGCATTAGTCCATTGCGTTTGATGGCCTTCTATTCCTCTTTCTACTTTCGGCAGTTTCATTTCAGGTAACTTCTGTTCCTTCATTTTGCGGGTTGGCAAAAGCGTTGGATTACGACCCCATAGTCCACCCATGATCTTTCCTTTAATGCCTTCAAATATGATACCTCCATCCCACTCACCCATTTCTTCGTCAGGCAATAATTCTGCTGGACGCTTTGGCTTTATTCCCCCGTCATACCAGATCATTTCTACCGCGGGCATAGTTCCTCTCTGCGGGAATTGAATATGTGTTTTTGAAGATGGAGGATAACTATCCGTTATATATATTTCCTGGAAAAAACCAGTATAGACTGATGTAACACTGCACTCAACCGAAACGGGATATTTCAGTTTTAAAGCCCTGTAAGGAACATCCATAAAGTGGCAACCCATATCCCCAAGAGAACCGGTTCCAAAATCTACCCAACCACGCCAGTTGGCAGGTATATACAAAGGATTAAAATCCCTGCGGGGAGCTGTGCCCAGCCAAAGATCCCAATCTAATTCCGCGGGTACATCAAACTTGCCAGCAGGCTTTGGAATACCCTGGGGCCATACGGGGCGATTGGTCCATACATGCACTGTATCTATACTGCCGATCAAACCAGACTGTACCCAGGTTTCAATGATCCTTGTATCATCACCACTGCTGCCCTGGTTGCCCATCTGGGTTACCACCTTGTATTTCTTTTCTGCTTCCGTTAATATCCTGGCTTCATATATATCATGAGTCAAGGGTTTTTCTACATACACATGTTTACCTAATTGCATACATGGCATAGCCATTACCGCATGCATATGATCCGGAGTACTGATAATTATAGCATCTATCTCCTTAGCCTGCTTATCGAGCATTACCCGGAAATCTTTGTAATATGATGCATTCGGATGTTGCTTGCGGCTGTCAGCAGCCATGCGATCATCCACATCACATAAAGCAACTATATTTTCTGCTCCTTTATTATAGGCTTGTTGAATATTATATGAACCTTTTCCTCCTGCACCGATAGCAGCGATGTTGAGTTTATCGCTGGGAGCTATAAATCCTTTGCCTCCTAATACGTGCCGGGGAAGTATGAGAATGCCGGCACCAAATAAAGATGTATTGCGGATAAAATTCCGCCGGGAAAGATGCTTTTTCTTACCAGGTTTCATATGGCTAAAATTTTGCTTAAGGTAGGACAAAATAGTTTCCACTTTGTTGATTGTGGTTTATAGTTTCGTAAAAAATTGCCGGACAAGTTTATGGATGAAAAGTTTTTCCAATACGTTGTACCGGATGGTCATAATGACCTCATTTATTTTGCACTGAAAAAATAAAAGCCATGATCAGCTGGAATGACTTTGAAAAAATTGATATCAGGACGGGAACTATCATTGAAGTAAACGATTTTCCTAAGGCTCGTAAGCCTGCTTATAAATTGCAGATTGACTTCGGGAAGGAATTAGGTGTTAAAAGATCTTCGGCACAGATAACTGCCCGCTATGAAAAAAAAGATTTGCTTAACCGGCAGGTCATTTCCGTTATCAACTTCCCTCCGAAACAGATTGGTGACTTTATCAGTGAGTGCCTCGTACTCGGTGTTTATGATGAGAACAATGATGTAATTTTATTGCAACCAGGAATGCCGGTTACAAATGGAATGAAAATTGGCTGAAACTTTTACAACATATTATCATTCGCCCATTGGGCTTTTAAAACTTTCCGGTACCAATGATTATATAAGTGAAGTGAGCTTTCATGATACCACTCAAAGAAATGAAGGGCGTAAAAAAGATCTGCCTCCTTTGCTTATTCAATGTATAGAGCAGTTGATACAATATTTTCATGGGGAAAGAAGAATTTTTGAATTGCCTGTCCATCAAAATGGTACTACTTTCCAGCAGGAAACCTGGAGTAACCTGATGACAATACCGTATGCAAAAACGATCAGTTATCTTCAACTTGCCATTAAGACCGGTGATTCAAAAGCCACAAGAGCAGTAGCCAATGCTAATGGAAAAAATAATATTGCGATCATAGTTCCCTGCCACCGGGTAATTGGTTCAAACGGTGAATTAACAGGATATGCAGGTGGCTTGTGGAGGAAGAAATGGTTATTAGAACATGAAGTGAAAGTTGCCTACGGGGTTCAAACTTTATTCTAGCCGGATCGATTCCGGAAATGACAGCACAACTATAATAGTTCTCCGCTTGTAAATGCAAATGGCAGTAAAAAATTTACCGTATTAACGATAAATATTTTTCCCTCCTGCCCTCCAAGAATTAACCGGATAGGATTCTTTGTTCTTGTTTCATATTCTAAAAGGGATTGCCTGCACATGCCACAGGGAGAAATAGGATGATCACTTTTAACATCCTCGCTATCGTAGCTGATAGCTAAAGTATCAATGCTAACCCCCGGGTGCAGAGTTGCTGCAATACCGAGTAATACTCTTTCAGCACAAATACCTACCGGGTAGGAAGCATTTTCCTGGTTAGTGCCCGATACTATCTCTCCATTGCTCATTTTTGCAACAGCACCTACAAAAAAATTGGAGTAAGGAGCATAAGCCTGCTTAGTTACTGTTCTTGCTTTGGCCAGCAATTCTGCATCCTCTTTTTTCAATTCAGAGCAGTCATCATATACTTCATATTCAAATTCAAATTTTTTTTCTTTCATGGAATTTAAGATACTAAGTATTATTCAAAAACCCCTTTGCAGGGGTTTTAAGAAGTAATGGATATTATTTTACAATATTGAAAAGTCTTTTCCAGCGAGGGCCGCCTTCCCAACTGAACCAGATGAGCCAGGCCTTACCTACTATCCTGTCTTCTGGTACAAAACCCCAGTATCGGCTATCCTGGGAACCCTGCCTGTTGTCTCCCATCATCCAGAAATAATCCATTTTAAAAACATATTCTGAAACTTCCTTTCCATTTAAAAAGAACTTCCCTTCTTTCATATAAAAGTCATTCTTTTCGTAAACCCGTATAGCCCTTTCGTAAACAGAATAGTTTTCTGAAGTCAACTTTAATGCAGTTCCATGTTTGGGTATCCAAACAGGTCCAAAGTTATCCCTTGTCCAGCTTTTATGAATTGCAAAAGTATCATAGGGATAAACTTCTTCGCCTCCCGGAATGTTCGTATCAGGTACAACTGTTTTTATTAAGCCATTTTTTTGCATTTTTTCCTTTGCGCTTGCAGTAAGCAGCATTCTGTATTCTCCGGGTTTATTGGTGTAACCATAATCACCTTTATCTAAATCCACATTATATTCATCCTTCATCAGATCCTGGTCCAGAGATGGGGCATTAACGGTAACA
The DNA here is from genome assembly GCA_051306075.1 of Chitinophagaceae bacterium. Lineage (GTDB taxonomy): Bacteria > Bacteroidota > Bacteroidia > Chitinophagales > Chitinophagaceae > Terrimonas_B. Next base: position 2,045 of record JBPPMM010000355.1, on the reverse strand, counting down.
ATGTAATACATTTCAGAGTGAGGAGGTATGGGTTGCATTACGCCGTCGATATAAACAATATTTTCTTTGATCTCAATAGTTTCACCTGCTACGCCAACACAGCGTTTAATATAATTGTCAGTTTTATCTGCCGGGTGTACAGCAATAGGATAATTTTCAGGATCAGATAATATCATCTGATCCTCTCTTGATCCCTGTGCCGCTCTTCTTTTTATATCATAGTAAGGATTCGCTGATTCAAATCCTTCCGCATGAATGACGGTATCTCCTGCAGGAAAATTAAATACAACCACATCTCCTCTTTTTGGCAAAGAGGCAAACCACCTGGTATAAGGTAATTGAATGGCAGTTGTATACGATTTACCATTGGTAACCGGAAGATAATTATGTACAAATGGAACAGAAAGCGGCGTATTGGGAATCCTGGGTCCGTAACTGAGCTTGCTCACGAACAGAAAGTCTTGTACCAATAGAGTCTTTTCCATAGATCCGGATGGAATAACATAAGCTTCAAATATAAATGTGCGTATAAGCGTAGCAGCAACAATTGCAAAAATGGCTGCGTCAACCCATTCTCTCCATGCTGCTTTTTTATGTCTGCTGGCAGCCGCCGGTCCAACGAATTTTGTATCTTTTTGTGAAGCCAGCCAGGGAAAATAAAAGGGTGCAAGTAAAGCCGCAGCCGTATGATGGCCCAGAGAGAATTTACCAAACACTTTGGTAAACTCAATAAAAATACCCGGAGTAATAAACCATCCCACCACAGGTATGAATTGCCAGAAAACCCAATGTTTCGGTCGCTGCGCCAGCTTTTGCATTACCCATGTATTATAAAAAGGCACATAAGCCTTCCAGGATTGCTCGCCAGCCAGTGAAAACAATTTTGACAAACCAAAAGAAGGAAGGAAGATGAGTAAGATACCAATAAGGTAGATAATCAGTAAGTGTTGTAAAGGCATGAGCCTGGATTTGTTTTAGCGGTCAAAAGTATTATAATAATCGGCGTTTCAAAATTTGATCGGCGAAAGTTTTGCTAAAGAGGATCAATGGTGAATTATCGATTTTGGAGTTAGTTATCAATTACCAGATGTTTTAAGAAAGCTCACAGGCAGGGAGAATATATAATTCTAAAACTAAAACCTGTATTTCTACCTCGGCATTACATAACTCTTTACATCCTCTCCGGATATTGTTTTGGCAGAGAGAATCACGAGGCGTTCCACCACATTTCTTAATTCCCGGATATTTCCTGTCCAATCATAATCCTGCAGAAGTTGAATTGCATCTTCATCAATATTTTTCCTGGCAATACCATAATCCGCACAAATATCCTGGAGAAACTGGTCAACTAAAACCGGAACATCATCACGCCTTTCATTTAAAGACGGAACATGAATTAATATTACACTCAACCGATGATAAAGGTCAAGCCGGAAGGTTTTTTCTTCCACTTCTTTTAATAGATCTTTATTGGTAGCTGCTATTACCCGAACGTCAACGTTAATATCTTTGTCTGCCCCTACCCTTGTTATTTTTCCCTCTTGTAAGGCCCGTAGCACCTTGGCTTGGGCATTCAGGCTCATATCTCCTATTTCATCCAGGAACAACGTACCGCTGTTTGCCTGTTCAAATTTTCCAATCCGTTGTTTAATAGCCGAAGTAAAGGAGCCTTTTTCATGTCCAAATAATTCACTTTCTATGAGCTCGGTTGGAATAGCCGCACAATTCACTTCCACCAGGGGTCCTCCTGCCCTATTACTTTTTTCATGTACCCAACGAGCGACTAATTCCTTACCAACACCATTGTCACCGGTGATAAGTATCCGGGCGTCGGTAGGAGCAACTTTTTCAATTGTGTCTTTTATTTTTTGTATGGGAGCGGAACCACCAATCATTTCCTGCACCCGGCTCACCTTCCTTTTAAGCACTTTGGTTTCGGTTACCAGGCTGCTTTTTTCCATCGCATTGCGGATGGTGATCAATAACCTGTTCAGATCCGGGGGTTTTGAAATAAAATCATAGGCTCCTTTTTTTACAGCTTCAAC
>JBPPMM010000336.1:0-3980 GCA_051306075.1 Chitinophagaceae bacterium | reverse complement strand
TTGGTGCCGGTTTATTCTCTATTACAGGAATGGCAGCAGCCAACCATGCCGGCCCGGCAATTACTATTTCATTTATTGTAGCAGGTTTAGGTTGTTTGTTTGCCGGCCTGTGTTATGCGGAATTTGCATCTATGATCCCGGTTGCCGGTAGTGCATATACGTACAGTTATGCCACCATGGGTGAATTTATAGCCTGGATCATCGGTTGGGATCTTGTACTGGAATATGCGGTTGGCGCAGCTACAGTGGGAATTAGTTGGAGCGGCTATCTCGTAAAGTTTCTCGCCGGGTTTGATATCCATTTACCAAATGAACTAACGGCAGGTCCGTGGGACAATGGTTTGATCAATCTGCCCGCTGTTTTCATCATTGTATTAATGAGTTTACTCTTAATTAAAGGAACAAAAGAAAGTGCATTTGTTAATGCTATCATTGTAACATTAAAAGTATCTGTTGTTTTAGTTTTTATAATACTTGGCTGGCGATATATTCAATCAAGTAATTACAATCCTTATTTTATTCCTGCTACCGAACCCGGCCATGAGAATTTTTTTAACAATGGATTCGGAGGGGTCATCCGGGCTGCTGCAATCGTTTTCTTTGCCTATATAGGGTTTGATGCTGTAAGCACCGCTGCGCAAGAAACAAAAAACCCAAGAAGAAATATGCCCATAGGTATTTTGGGTTCCCTGGCTATCTGCACAGTTCTTTATATTCTTTTTGCCCATGTAATGACAGGTGTTACCAATTATACCACGTTCCTTGGAAAAGACAGCAAGGATGCCATTGCGCCAGTGTATGTAGCGATCGAACATATGGGACAGGCAGGTGCTGATGGAATCATCCGGCCAGATTATCCCTGGCTTAACCGGGCTATTGTGGTTGCTATCCTGGCCGGCTATTCCTCCGTCATATTGGTAATGCTGATGGGACAAAGCCGCGTTTTCTTCAGTATGAGTAAAGATGGCCTGATACCAAAAATATTCTCCTCCATAAACCCTAAAACACACACACCTGCGAGAAGCAATTTATTATTTATGTTATTTGTTAGCCTTTTTGCTGCTTTTGTTCCGGCAAGGGTTGTTGGCGAAATGACAAGTATAGGAACATTATTCGCATTTATTCTTGTGTGCGTAGGTATATTGGTAATGCGGAAAAAAATGCCGGATTTACCAAGAGCATTCAGAACACCATTTGTTCCCCTGGTTCCAATACTTGGTGTAGCGGTTTGCCTGTTTATGATGGTCTTTCTGCCTATGGATACCTGGATACGTTTATTGGTATGGATGCTTATTGGGCTTGATATTTACCTGGTATACGGCGCCAAACACAGTCATTTGGGGGATGGAACTTTAACAAGAAAAGGTATGAGGATCGCAAATATTACCGGGCTTTCACTGACCGGATTATTAATCATTGTGGGACTGCTCCACCAGGTTTCCGTTGGTTTTGACGCTGACAGGACCTTACTTTATATTTCCATGATCTTTGCGGCTATTCACCTGTTCTTTTTCATAAAAAAACTTTCCTCAGACAGGGGCTATTAAATAGTGATTTATAATATTGCAGGCGGCACCTATTAAAGTGTCGCCTCCTTTATTTTCATTATCCTAAATTTGCAGCCCAACTTATCAAAAAACAAAAACATATAAAATTTCACGATGGGAAGGATTTTTGAAGTACGCAAATCATCCATGTTTGCCCGCTGGGATAAAATGGCAAAGAACTTTACCCGTATTGGTAAAGAAATAGTAATTGCTGTAAAAGCAGCGGGTCCCGATCCCAATTCAAATGCTGCTCTTCGCCGTTGTTTTCAGAATGCCCGCAGTGTAGGTATGCCTAAAGACCGGGTAGAGGCTGCTATTAAAAGAGCACAGGGAAAAGAACTTGTAAACTATGACGAAATTCTGTACGAAGGATATGCTCCTCATGGCGTTGCCATACTTATAGAAACAGCAACTGATAACCATGTAAGAACGGTGGCGAATGTAAAATCGCATTTTACCAAAGGTGGAGGGTCAATGGGTAACAGTGGAAGTGTGGCCTTTCAGTTTAATAAGCTGGGTGTATTCAAATTGAAGCCCGAAGGTTTGAATGTTGAAGACCTTGAATTGGAGCTGATTGATTTTGGTTTGCAGGAGTTGGGTGAAGGAAGTGGCGAAAATGGAGAAGACATTTTAGTCGTTCGTTGTGGTTTTACTGATTTTGGCAATATGCAAAATGCGCTGGAAGAAAAAAATATAAATCCTATCAGTGCCGAATTAGAATGGATACCAACTGTGACAGTACCGGTTAATGATGAACAAGCGGAAGATGTAAGTAAACTGATTGACCGCTTAGAACAGGACGAAGATGTACAGAAGGTGTTTCATAATATGGGATGAACTATTTCTATAACTTTACAAAGACCAACTGAAGGGTTGGTCTTTTTTATGAATACAGGTGAGGAAAAAATAGTGTTGTTTGACGGGGTTTGTAATTATTGCAATGCCATGGTGAATTTTGCTATTCGCTTCGACAAAAAAGCCCTTTTAAAATTTGCGGCCTTGCAATCAGAGGCTGGAGTCCTTTTTAAAAAAAAATATAACATCCCGGCCGAAATAGATAGTGTAATTTTTATAGATCAGGGAAAGGCTTATTACCATTCTGACGCCGCATTGCGTATTGCCTTTTATTTGCATTGGCCTGCAAAAGCGCTGTATGGATTAATAATTGTTCCCGGATTTATACGGCAGCCGGTTTATAAATGGATTGCCCGAAATCGGTACAAATGGTTTGGGAAAAAAGAAACCTGCATGATACCAACAAAGGAAGTAAGAAATAGATTTTTGGAATAAAACAAACCAGGCTCCCGTCGATATCATTATTTCTTAAAACCGGGTAAATCAATTTCACCTTTCATATAAAAAACACAATTGCCTCCCATGATTACCCGCTCGCCCATCAGTTCACAATAAATGTCACCACCTCGTTGAGAAATTTGCTTTGCTTGCATAATTGTTTTTCCCAATTTTTCGCTCCAGAAGGGTATCAGTTGAGAATGTGCAGAACCAGTTACCGGATCCTCATCAATTCCTGCCACCGGAGCAAAAAAACGGGAAACAAAATCAACCGATTTCCCCGGGGCTGTTATGATTATTTTTTCACCCATCTTTTTCAAGGTTGTAAAATCGGGCTGCGCATTTGCAACATCTTCTTCATGCATCAACTCAACTACAAGATCCCGGTTTTTATATACCGCAACAATTTCTTTCACTCCTATTGCTTCTTTTAATCCAACAGGATATTCAGTTATCATTTCCGGCTTCCAGCTTGGGAAATCCATAAGCAGATTATCCTTCTTTTTTTTTACAGAGAGTAGGCCGCTTTTGGAAAAGAACCTCACCAGCTTTTTCTTTTCTTTTAAAATATTGAAAATGACAAAAGCTGAAGCAAGTGTTGCATGACCACAAAGGTTGATCTCCAGAACAGGAGTAAACCAACGAATATCATAATCTGCATCCTTTCTTTTAGAAGGAACAAAAAACACTGTTTCAGCCAGGTTGTTCTCCATTGCCAGTAGCTGCATCAAATCTTCTTGTATCCATTTTTTCAATGGGATAACTGCAGCAGGATTGCCGCCAAACAATTTATCTGTAAATGCATCTACCTGGTAAAGTTTAAGTTTCATCTTATTGTTTTTCATAATCACCAAATAAAAAATCCCGGAATGATCCGGGATTATAAAAAGATTTTATATGTTTCAATCAAGCCGGAAAGAAATTTTGCAAATCACTCCATAACTGATAACTTTTTCATTTTTTACATGCGCCTTAATATCTTTCACAAAGACAGAATCAATATTTCTAACAGTTTTGGATGCTTCTGTTACTGCGTTTTGAATAGCGTCGTCAATTCCTTTCTCAGAAGATGCAATTACTTCAATAACTTTTACAATAGGCATAATTTTTAATTTAAAAATGAAAAAATTTTTTTATGGA
>JBPPMM010000331.1:0-2310 GCA_051306075.1 Chitinophagaceae bacterium | reverse complement strand
GCAGCGTCAGATGTGGACAAGAGACAGATGGATGGATGGACGATAAAAATTCAACTATACCAATCAAGAGGTGACCCCTCTCACTCAATCAGTCTCTCATATTTGAAAGGATGCTAAAAAACCTGCGCCAGTTTTTGCCGCAGGTTTTAATATAAGGTGAGGATAAGTTAATTTCTTTTCATGCATAATCCCCAGGTTCGTATATCCATGTTTATGCATTGGAATCATTTTGAACTTAAGAGAAATGAAAGGCACAAATTTCCCTTATGAAAATGTTTTTTCACAATAAAAGCAAATTTGATTTTATCTTTCTATCCATTTATTGCTTTATCAATTGACCCCTGATTTCACCACCAGGGTAAGCCGTGGAATGGATATTGACATAATAAAGATTGGCAAGCAAATCAGCTTCCTGGGCTGCATCCAATGCAGGTGATGTATAGTTTATTGGTGAAGTAATGGGTGAAGGAAATCCAAAAATAACACCTCCGGCCACACCAACCGCTCCTTTATGTATATGTGCAGCCGTAGCAGTGACACCGCTAAATGTTACGTTTACGGTCAAGATCTTTGTATCCTTATTAAAGGTGGCAGTTGCACTTCCGGTTGCTGTTGATGGATTTGGAGAACTTTCGTTTGCCCCGCTTATAGTAGTTGCCGAAAATCTAACATTTGGATCTGGTACTACCGGATCGTCATTTTTATCGCAGGAAGAAAAAATGGATATGGCTAGAATAAATAATAAGCTTAAAAAGAGTTTGTTTCGCATAATCCGTATTTTATAGTTGATTGGAAAGAAATATCATTTGCCAGATCGGATTGACAAAATCTAAAGTTGCCTCCCGAAAGGAATATCTTTTTAAAATAGAAGAAACTTTAAAAACCAGCTTTTCTTATTTCGCAGCAAACCAGCAGGGACAAAAAAATAGCCCCTCTGTAGAAACAGCGGGACTATGTGATAATGGTTCTGATTAAGATCTTACAACTACTTATATTGAACTGTATTGTTACTTTGAATTGCGACTATGCCCTTTTTTTCTTTTATAACTGACTCATTGGAAGGAACCGCTTTTTTTATGTGAACCTCCGCTCCATTGGTACCACTCAATTGGGCAAGGGTAGGGGCGATGACCAAAGATACAATAGACATTAATTTAATCAGAATATTCATTGAAGGTCCGGAAGTGTCCTTAAAAGGATCACCTACGGTATCACCTGTAACAGATGCTTTATGCGGTTCTGATTTTTTGTAAAACATTTCGCCGTTTATTTCTACGCCTTTCTCAAAAGATTTTTTCGCATTATCCCAGGCACCACCGGCGTTATTCTGAAACATTCCCATCAGGACACCGCATACCGTTGCTCCCGCTAAAAATCCTCCAAGTGCCTCAGCACCCAGCCCCGGCATAAAACCAATAATCAAGGGTGAAATAATAGCAATAGCACCGGGTAACATCATTTTTTTCAAAGAAGCCTGGGTTGAGATGGCCACACATTTATCATACTCAGGTTTGCCGGTACCTTCCATAATGCCTGGTATAGTACGAAACTGGCGGCGAACTTCTTCTACCATTGCCATAGCTGCTTCACCAACCGCACGAATAGCCAGAGAGGAAAAAATGAAAGGGATCATGCCTCCAACAAACAAGCAGGCTAAAACATTGGCTTTATAAATATCAATTCCACTGATACCTGCTACTCCAACGAAGGCTGCAAATAAGGCAAGTGCTGTTAATGCAGCAGAAGCGATAGCAAATCCTTTCCCGCTTGCCGCTGTAGTATTACCAACGGCATCCAGAACATCTGTCTTCTCTCTTACATCTGCAGGTAATTCACTCATTTCGGCTATACCGCCAGCATTGTCTGCAATAGGACCAAAAGCGTCAATGGCCAGCTGCATCGCCGTTGTCGCCATCATTCCGGCAGCAGCTATTGCCACACCATATAATCCGGCACACTCATAAGAACCCCATATACCACCTGCAAGAACAAGGATTGGTAAGAAAGTTGATTCCATACCTACGGCCAAGCCTCCTATAACATTTGTAGCATGTCCTGTAGAGGATTGCCTGATTATACTTAATACCGGCCGTTTGCCCATAGCCGTATAATATTATGTGATGATACTCATTAAATCTCCCACGAGCAGACCCACGCCAAATGCACCCATCACGCCCCATTTAGTGAAAATCACACCGCGGAGAATCATATCTTCCGGAAGCAGCCAATAAACCAATCCTGCAGCGGCAAAAGCTGTAAGGATCATTGATCCCCAATTACCCATATTCAATGCCTTCTGTACGGTATTGG
>JBPPMM010000278.1:0-27455 GCA_051306075.1 Chitinophagaceae bacterium | reverse complement strand
GTTTTAGTGCACGCAATCTTCTGCTATTGGTTATGAGAATATAACAAGTATTCATTTTTAACTTTAAATTTTTTTTATGAAGAAGAGCATGCTAACGTTTGGAGTAGCGGTTTTGTCAATTGCAGGGATGTTTGCATTTAAACCTACAACACAAACATCCATTACCGGAAAAGTAACACCTGCTGAAGGTGCAGAAACGGTCTGGGCAATAAACGGTACTGATTCTACTAAAGCAGCTATCAGTTCAGGGGCATTTGCCTTTGATGTAAAACCCGGGATTTATACTGTAGTGGTTGATGCAAATGAGCCATATAAAGATGTAACACTGGAAAATCTGGAAGTAAAAGAGGCGAAACCCGTAGACGTAGGTGAGATCGTTTTACAGAAATAGATTTTGATTAGCGGATTAAAAATTGAAATGGCCCCGGAACATTCCGGGGCTTTTATGATTTAATACTCAAAGTATTTTTTGGTATAAAAAAGTGTAAGCTGATAACATCTTTCTTATTTGAATGTATAAGAAATAATAACATTGTATTCTTTTGAGGAACATGCCTGATTATTCATTATAGTACTTACTTTTGCCGTGCGGAATTATGACTCAGGAATTGTTGCAATTGTATATAGATGACCCCCGCCTTTCTCAACTGGTGGACAGGATTGCTTTGCCTGATTCTTCCCGACCGGACGATCAATCAATAAAAATATATACTCGTGGACTGCAGGGGAGCTCCCCGGTATTTTTAACTGCAGCCACTTTTTTACATCCATCGTGCCAGCATCTAAACCATGTCATAGTTTTGAATGATGCTGAAGAGGCAGCCTATTTTCACAATACGTTAGAGAACCTGACCGGCGCATTGGATATTTTTTATTTTCCTTCATCATTTAAAAACAGGAAAAATTATCGCCTGCTGAATTCATCGCATGTGATGTTGCGTACAGAAGCGTTAACGAAGATTGCTGTTTCTGCCGCTTCCGGCAATAAGGAAGTTGCCAGGAAAATTTTGGTTACTTATCCTGAAGCATTATTTGAAAAAGTGGTAGTTCCCGGTATAATTTCTACCAACATGATTCATATCAGATCGGGAGATCAGTTAAATGTTGAAGAGGTTTTGTTGAAACTCGCCGGCTATGGATTTGAAAGATCCGATTTCGTATATGAGCCAGGTCAGTTTGCCATCCGGGGTGGTATTTTGGATATTTATTCTTTTGGTAATGAAAAACCATACCGTATCGAGTTGTTTGGAAATGAAGTGGATTCTATCCGCATTGTAGATCCTGAAACCCAATTGAGCGAAAGAAAACTTTTGCATGTAAATATTATTCCCAACGTTGATACACAATTTGAATCGGAAGAAAGAATTTCTTTGTTGGATTTTCTGCCACCGAACACTATTTTCTGGTTACAGGATTTTGCTTTATGTAAAGAAAAAATATTGGATAGTGAAGATGAACTGCAGGCTTTTTTACAAATTGAAGAAGATCTGAAATCCCAAATTAACAATAGAAAGCCTGAGACAAATAGTATAAAGACAGGTGATCATCGTTTTAAAAATAACGGAGGAAATTCAGATGCAGATGAGGAAAAATTATTAAGAAAAGGAATTAATCCCGGTGATTTTATTTCTGTACTTGAGTTAGAACAAAAATTATTTAAGAAAGATGTAATTGGGTTTGGACCTTCAAACACATTTCCTGAAACCTGGCTTCCTCTTTCTATTTCCTTTTCCACCAGGGAGCAGCCAGCTTTTAACCGGCAGTTTGAATTGCTTATAAAAGATTTAAAAAATTGGGAAGCAAAAGGATTTGGATTGTATCTTTTTGCAGATAATCCAAAGCAATTGGAAAGATTGCAAACAATTTTTGATGACCTGAATGCGGCCATTGTTTTCAATCCTGTCAATACATCCATACATGAAGGATTTATAGATGAAGACCTGAAAATAGTTTGCTATACAGATCACCAGGTATTTCAGAGATACCATAAATACAGGGTAAAGCAGGCATATAATAAGAACAAAGCTTTGACCTTAAGAATGCTTCGTGAATTACAGCCCGGAGATTTTGTGACACATATTGATCATGGAGTTGGAGTATTCAGCGGTTTGCAAAAAATGGAAGTCAATGGACGGTTGCAGGAGGCTGTGAGGTTAATTTATAAAGACAGTGATATTCTCTATGTAAATATTAATTCACTCCATAAGATCGCAAAATATACAGGAAAAGAAGGAAGTGTTCCGAAAATAAACAAGTTGGGAAGTGATGTCTGGAACAAATTGAAGGATAAGACCAAGACAAAAGTCAAGGAGATCGCATTTGACCTGATAAAATTATATGCTCAAAGAAAATCGCTGCCCGGCTTTTCTCATGCTCCCGATAATTACATGCAAACAGAGTTGGAAGCATCTTTTATTTATGAGGACACGCCAGATCAAAGCAGGGCAACGGCCGATGTAAAAAAGGATATGGAATCGGCTTCGCCCATGGACCGGCTTGTATGTGGTGATGTTGGTTTTGGTAAAACAGAGGTGGCCATAAGGGCTGCTTTCAAAACCTGTCTTGATGGAAGGCAGGCCGCTATTTTAGTTCCTACTACTATTCTTGCCTTTCAGCATTACCAAACATTTGGTGAAAGATTAAAGGATTTTCCCGTCACGGTAGATTATATCAACCGGTTCAAATCTGCCAAAGAGAAAAAAGAAACATTAAAAAAATTGGAAGAGGGGAAAATTGATATCCTGATTGGTACCCATGGCATATTAGGAAAAGATGTAAAATTCAAAAACCTCGGTTTACTGGTGATAGATGAAGAACAAAAATTCGGCGTAGGTCATAAAGAAAAAATAAAGACACTCCGGACCTCGGTAGATTGTTTAACGCTTACTGCAACCCCTATCCCCCGCACCCTGCAATTTTCTTTGATGGGCGCCCGGGATTTAAGTATTATCAATACACCTCCCCCTAACCGGCAGCCCATTCAAACCGAGGTGCAGGTTTATAATGAAGATTTTATCAGGGAAGCGGTTTATTTTGAATCAGAACGCGGTGGCCAGGTTTTCATTATTTATAACCGGATAAGCGGACTGGCCGAAATGGCTTCCATTATACAAGGGTTATGCCCCGACCTGAGTATTGGTTATGCTCATGGTCAAATGGAAGGGCATGACCTGGAAAAAAGAATCCTGGATTTTATCGACAGGAAATATGATGTTTTGGTATGTACCAATATTGTAGAGAGCGGCGTGGATATTCCAAACGTGAATACAATCATTGTAAATAATGCGCACCAGTTTGGGTTAAGCGATCTGCATCAACTGAGGGGAAGAGTGGGCAGGAGTAATAAGAAGGCCTTTTGTTATTTGCTGGCTCCTCCAATGAGCACTTTGCCTTCCGATTCAAGAAAAAGATTACAGACCCTGGAACAGCACAGTGAATTAGGAAGTGGTTTCCAGATCGCCATGCGTGACCTGGATATCCGCGGTGCCGGCAATATGCTGGGTGGTGAGCAAAGTGGTTTTATGGCCGACATAGGATTTGAAATTTATCAAAAGATCCTCAATGAAGCGATCCGGGAATTAAAACGTTCTGATTTTAAAGATCTATTTAAGGAAGAGATCACAAAACAAGATGACTTTGTACAGGATTGTACTATCGATACTGACCTGGAAATTTTGATACCGGATGACTACGTGGAAAGTATAGCTGAAAGATTATCCTTCTATCAACGATTAGATAATTGTGAGACCGATGAAGACCTTTCTCAAATGCGGCAGGAACTAACAGATAGGTTTGGCAATTTGCCCCAACCGGTTGAGGACTTATTTATTACGGTAAGTAGCCGTAAGCTGGCAGTTGAATTGGGATTTGAAAAAATGTCTCTTAAGAGTAATATTCTCCGCTGTTATTTTATAAACCGGCCTGATTCTCTTTATTTTGAGTCCCCCCTTTTTAATAGTATTCTAAATTTTCTGCAAACAGAGACTAATAAGGCAAGGCTGAAACAAAAAGGCAAGTTATTTATGCTAATTGCGGAGCCAATGAATAGCATGAAGGAATTACATCGCTTTTTAAAAGATGTTCACCAGTATTGTTTCGCGAAAACAGAATTGACGGCTTAATTTTTTTTCTGATTGTTAGTAAACCAGAACATCCACCAGTCGCATATTCCCGTAATTTGTTTTAATTTTATTGACTTATTTGCCACTTATGAGATTGAATCCGCCACCTTTGATCGCTGTGTTCCTTCTATGTTCAGGTTTTGCATTTGCCCAGGTAGTGAAACCAGTGCAAATAGATGATAATCAATATCGCTTATCTCTAAAAAGCGGATCATTTATTCCTTCAAAAAATATTGCTGATACCGCGATCGCGGAATTGAATAAGAATATATTCAGGCCCGGGGCAAAATCATTCGTTATCATTCAATTTGAAAATATACCTTCTGCGATAGAAAAAGAACAATTAAAAAAGGAAGGAATAGTGCTTTTAGATTATATACCTAATAATGCTTACACGGCAACGGTAAGCGGTGCCCTGAATTCAGAAACAATAAATCGATTAAGAACCAGGGCTATTGTTCAACTCACTCCTCAGCAAAAGATGGACCCCTCCCTTGCCGGTGAAACATTTCCTGCATGGGCTATTAAGGTAGCCGGTACAATTGATGTATGGGTGAGTTTTCCAAAAACATTCTCTTATGAAATGGTAACCTCTGAAATCAAGGCTAAAAATTTTGATATTTTATCTGGGGACTATAAAAACTATAACATACTTGTGCTTCGGATAGCAACCAACAGGTTAAATGAACTGGCTTCGTTGCCATTTATTGATTATGTGCAGGCGGCGCCAAAAGAGGTGGAACCTCTGAATAATAACAGCACTACCCACTCGAGAGCCAAAATTTTAAATTCTTCGTTGCCCGGGGGGCGAAATCTGCGTGGGGAAGATATTGTGGTGGGAGTGGGCGACCTTGCAAATCCATGGCAACATATCGATTTCTCAGGGAGGTTTATTAACCGGTCACAGGTAACAGGTCTTAATATATTTGGTGATGAGGGACACGGAATACACGTAATGGGAACAGTGGGCGGTGCGGGAATCGTCAGAGAATTAAGTACCGGGTATGCACCTAAATCAAAAATATTGGTGCAATTTTTTTCTAATATCCTAGCATTTGCTCCTGCATATGTTCAGGATCATGGCATGGTTATCACCAATAACTCTTATGGTAATCCAAATGGCTGTGCATCCTTTGGAGTATATGATCTTATTTCCCGTTTTCTTGATAAACAGGCATTTCAATTACCCAGCCTGCAGCATGTTTTTGCATCAGGAAATAGCGGTAATACAACATGTAGTCCTTACCCGGCCGGCTTTAGCAATGTATTAGGAGGTTACCAGTCATCTAAAAACACAATTTCAGTAGGTAACACGGATGGAGCCGGCAATTTATATTTTTCCTCCAGCAGGGGTCCGGTAAGGGATGGACGGATCAAGCCTGAGATAGTTGCACAGGGAACTACTATTAGCTCTGCTTATCCTACCAATACCTATAAAGGAATATTGGGCACAAGTCAGGCTGCCCCTGCAGTAAGTGGGGGATTGGCACTTTTGTACCAACGATATAAACAATTAAATGGAGGTCTTAATCCCAAAAACGGATTGATGAAAGCCTTGCTTTGCAATGGCGCTACTGATAAAGGAAATCCCGGCCCTGATTTTAGTTATGGATTTGGCTGGATGAATCTTTTGCGTTCGGTAACAATGCTGGAGAAAATAAATTACTTCAATACATCTGTAAACAGCGGAGCTACTAATACGCACAGCATTTCTATTCCTGCCGGTTCTTCCATTGCTCAGCTGAAGGTGATGCTTTATTGGAATGATTCTGCAGCAGCCTCAATGGCTGCAAATACACTGGTCAATGATCTTGACCTGGAGGTAACTGATCCATCTGCTGCCATTCATTTCCCCCAATTATTAAATTCTAATCCGCCTAATGTAAATGATCCTGCCACTACTGGTGCAGACCATATCAATAATATTGAGCAGGTGGTAATAGATAATCCCGCTATCGGCAATTATACTTTTTCGGTCAGAGGTACCACGATACCTTCTGCAACTCAACATGAATATTTTCTGGTTTTTGATACTATCCCGGTTTCCACTACTCTCACTTATCCGGTAGGTGGAGAGCATTTGAGAACAGCAGATATAGTTTCAATTAGTTGGGATTCTTATGGTAACCCGGCAAATGATTTTACAATTCAGTACTCTATTGATAATGGAGCAAATTGGATAAATGTTACCACGGTGGCATCTAATCTTCGTTTGTTATCCTGGGCAGTTCCTGCTGTTGCCGCTACCAGTCAGGCCAGGGTAAAGGTTATTCAAAACGGCACCGGTTTGGAAAGTATAAGTGAACCATTTACCATAGTTGGAACTCCTGCCATTTCATTAGCATCCGTTCAATGTGAAGGATATATTGCCATAAACTGGACTGCTGTTACCGGAGCTACTGATTATGAAGTAATGTTATTGCAGGGAGAAGAAATGGTTTCTGTTGCTACAACAACTGCTAATACCTATACCATCGGTGGTCTTGCGAATGATTCATTGTATTGGTTCAGTGTAAGAGCAAGAGTAAATTCGATTCCCGGGAGAAGAGCTGATGCACTTTCCCGCACACCAAATAGTGGAACTTGTGCAGGCACTATTTCAGATAAAGATCTTAAACTTGATGCCATTGTCGGCCCTGCTAAATCCGGAAGAAAATTTACATCAACAGAATTATCGCCTGGTCAAATAATTTCGATCCGCATTGAGAACCTGGATGATGCAGCAACAGTTGGGAATATTCCGGTTTCTTATAGGATCGGAACCAATCCTACAATATCTGAAACCATTATTGCACCCAATATTCCTGCCCGCGGACTATATACCTATTCCTTTGCAACTCCCTCTGATCTTTCAGCCTTAGGTTTTTATGATCTTAAAGTAAGCGTTTCCAATCCCGGGGACCCCGTTACAAGAAATGACAGCATACAAAAAACTTACAAGCAATTAGATAATCCATTAATTGATCTCACCGCAGACTTTGTTGATAATATAGAAGCAGCTTCAGCACAAGCATATAAATCTCCACAAGTAGGATTAGATGGTTTGGACAGGTATGATTTTGTTTCATCCAATACCTTTGGACAGCTTCGCACATTTGTCAATACGGGAATAGCTAATTCAGGAAGCAAAGCATTGACACTGGATGCGGACAGGTTTAATTCTGCCGGTACCTATGATACGCTTACCGCCACCTTTAACCTGCAGGGATACGATGTGATGACAGATGATATCAGACTCGATTTTAATTTTAAACACCATGACCAACAATTTAGCAATGCAAATAAGGTCTGGATTAGAGGAGATGATCAAAAGACATGGATTGAAATTTATGATTTATATAATAACCAGGTACAAGCCGGAGTATATAAAAAAGCTGCTGGATTAGAATTAAGCGGGTTACTTGATCTGGACGGGCAAAATTTTTCATCCAGCTTCCAGGTACGCTGGGGCCAGTGGGGTCAGAGTTTGGTAACGGACAATGAAAACGCCGCGGGGTATACCTTTGATGATATTCGTCTTTTTAAAGTATCAAATGATATTCACCTTATCAGCATCGATACACCGGTAGTCGCCAGTTGCGGATTAGATAATTCAGTGCCCATAAGAGCTTCGGTTCGTAATACAGCAAGTTCTACTATTTTCTCAATTCCGATTACATACCAGATTGACAATAATGCGCCGGTAACTGAATCAATTTCCTCTATTCCCAAAGACGTTACCATTAGCTATACATTTACGGCTCCGGCTGATCTTTCTGCATTGGGAAGCCATACAGTGAAAGTTTGGGTTGCTCTTCCGGAAGATACTTATCATGATAATGATACGGCTGTCATCGTACTCATTAATTCTCCAGTTATAACAGCTTTTCCATATTTACAAAATTTTGAGTCCGGCGATGGTTCATGGCATGCGGGTGGCAAATTAAGTTCCTGGCAATATGGTACTCCGGCGGCAACCAAAATAAATGGAGCAGCCAGTGGCAGTAAGGCATGGAAAACAAGCCTCATCGGAAATCATAATGACCTGGAAAAATCTTATCTGTATTCTCCATGTTTTGATATTACGGGATTGGCAAACCCAATGCTAAGTATAAGTATTGCTCTTGACCTGGAAGACTGCGGAACAACATTATGTGATGCAGCATATATGGAATATTCTGCTGATGGAAAAACCTGGACGAGGTTGGGCACGAATGGTACGGGAACCAATTGGTATAATAAAAATTACAGTGGTAAACATGTATGGAGTGTTCAAAATTATACACGATGGCATGTTGCTTCTTCTGCTTTGCCGGCAGGTATGAACCGGCTGAGATTACGATTTGTTATGGAGTCTGATCCATTTGTAAACAATGAAGGTATTGCCATTGATGACATTCATATATATGATAGTGTGTATGGTGTTTACGCCGGCCCACCCAACCCTAGCCCGGAAATAACGCAGGCAATTGTCAATGGAACCGACTGGATTCATTTTGAATCCGCGGGTAAGCTCCTTGCATCTGTAAATCCTAATGGACAAAATATGGGAAGCACAGATGTGCAAGCTTACATAAACACCGGTGCTGTCCGGGTTAATAGTTCACAATATTATCACCACAGGAATATAACCATTAAACCCACAGCAATAAACCTCGCAGATTCAGCTACTGTTCGATTTTACTTCCTGGATTCGGAAACAGAAGCACTTATTAATGCTACCGGATGCGGTAGTTGTTTTAAACCATCTTCGGCATATCAATTAGGAGTAACTAAATACAGCAGCCCTAATAAAACATTGGAAAATGGCACCCTGGGCGATAATACAGGTACGAATTATTTATTCATAACCCCGGATATGGTTGAAATAGTTCCATTTCAAAAAGGTTATTACGCCGAATTTAAAGTAAAAGACTTTTCTGAATTCTGGTTAAATAACGGCGGTCTTGGTAATAACCAGGCTCTGCCTGTAGAATTGATCAGCTTTACAGCAAAAAAGAATTTGAATAATGATATTGACCTGGATTGGATAACAGCATCTGAAAATAATACAGCCCGGTTTGAAATCGAACTTGCTAAAGGAAATGATGCCTACAGTAGTAATCATTTTGTGAAGATCGGGGAGGTAAAGAGTACCGGCAATTCTACATCTGAAAAGCAATATCAATTCACAGACAAAGAAATTGATAAGGCAGGGGTACGGTATTACCGCCTGAAGATGGTGGATAATGACGGACGATTTACCTATTCAGAGATCAGGGCTGTAATTATTGAGGAAGAAGTAAAATGGCAAGTGTATCCCAATCCATCCTCCGGCTTATTTAATGTAGTGTACCAGGCTAATGTGGGTGAAAAGGTTTCGATAAAAGTGCATGATTTTAATGGTAAATTGGTAAGGCAGGATTATTCAGCCTCCAATGCGTTTATTCAAAAAACAACTATCGATCTTAGTGGTCTGCAATTTGCATCGGGAATATACCTATTGGAAATAGCAACAAGTGAAAAAATAAGGGTATTCAGATTGCTGAAGCGATAAAATATTTACAGGTATTAATGTGTTGTAAAACGCAAATTAATTAGTAAAACGATTTTTTTCATGCAGCGTTTTCCTCAATAAACCTCTCATTTAACATAGCGTTATTATTGGAATACCGTGCGTCGTTTTTTCATATTTTACAAATAAGAAGTTCGTGTCGGAGCAACCCCTGGTTATAAAAAAGAGATTTTAATTATGGCAGTCTGTTCTGATTTTAAATGTACAGCTTCATTGAAATTTAATTCATTTAATAAACTCTTTGTAGATTTATAGATTACAAATTTACTTTCAATTTATTTTTCATCATTAGGTTAATGGCATGGTTTCCCGGACAATTTTTTTTAAATCAATAAAAATAAGGATATGATTAAAAAGGCGTTGGGCCAACCCAATGTTCGGACTGTTCATAATAAGATGCTTCAATGCGTTTTAAAATGCTTCATTTATTTGTTATTTACCGGACCTGTGCTACATGCTCAAAGCGGAACGATCCGCGGTAAGATAACCGACAGCTTGGGTAGTCCATTATCCGGAGTAACGGTTGGGGTAAAAGATTCCAAAACAGGTACGAGCACCAACGCCTCTGGTGAATTTGTTTTAAATGGAGTTCCTTCAGGTTCCACTTTAGTTTTTAGCTATGTAGGATTGCAAACAGAAGAAGTAAGGTTGTCTTCCGGGCAAAACTCCTTAAGTGTAACCATGCGCATGGATATTACCAATTTGCAGGATATAGTAGTTACAGGATTTCAGCGAATTGAGAAAAAGAAATTTACGGGTGCGGCTGTCACATTAAAAGCACAGGATGTAAAAATTGATGGAGTCATAGACGTTAGCCGAATGCTGGAGGGCCGTGCCGCTGGTGTTTCTGTTCAGAATGTTTCAAGCACATTTGGAACTGCGCCGAAAGTCCGTGTTCGTGGTGCTACATCCATTAATGGAGATAATAAACCATTATGGGTTGTTGATGGTGTGGTATTAGAGGATATCATTAATATATCCAACGACCAGTTATCAAGCGGCGATCCAACAACACTTTTGGGTTCTTCAGTTGCTGGTATCAATGCCAACGATATTGAAACTTTTGACATACTTAAAGACGCTGCGGCTACTGCCTTGTATGGAGCAAGAGCAATGAACGGTGTAGTGGTTATTACTACAAAGAAAGGAAGGTCTGGAAAGGTGGCTATCTCTTATACCTCCAATTTAAGTACGCAGCTGAAGCCTCAGTATTCTGAATATAATATTATGAATTCCGCTCAGCAAATGTCGGTGTTGGGTGAACTGGAAAGAAAAGGAATTTTAAATTCTGATATTCTTAGCGGGCCTAATTACGGTGTTTATGGCAAAATGTTTGATCTGATCAATGTGCCAGATGCAAACGGAAATTTTTTATTGGCCAATACTACCGAAGCTAAGTCCGCATTTTTAAAGAAATTCGCCCTGGCCAATACAGATTGGTTCGACATTTTGTTTCGCAATTCATTTGTACAGGAACATTCGTTAAGTATTTCTTCGGGAACAGAAAAGTCCCAGAGTTTTTTTTCTACCAGCTTTTATAATGACAATGGTTGGACGATAGCGGATGATGTAAAGCGATACACGTTAAACTTTCGAAACAACTATAATTTTACAGATAAGTTATCTGCCGGGTTTATGACAGTTGGCTCCGTGCGGCAACAAAAAGCACCGGGCGCATTAAGCCGGGTGAGCAACCCGGTGTCTGGTCAGTTCGACCGCGATTTTGATATCAATCCTTTTAGTTATGCATTAAACACAAGCCGTACTTTAACCGCATATGATGAAAACAATGAGTTAGAATATTTCAGAAGAAATTTTGCTCCGTTTAATATAATAGATGAACTGAAGAATAATTTTATAGATCTCAACGTCATTGATTTGAAATTGCAGGGTGAATTGGGCTATAGAATCAATAAGAATCTTCGCTATGAATTTATTGGCGCCCTGCGCTATGTAAAATCTACCAGGGAGCACCAGATAACGGAAAATGCAAATATGGCGAATGCTTACAGGGCCAATGAAAATGCAACTATTGCTTCCCGCAATAAATTTTTATACACTGATCCGGACAATCCTTCAGCTCCACCGGTTGTCGTATTGCCTTATGGTGGATTCTATAATCGCACTGAAGATAAACTGGTTTCTTTCGACGTAAGGAATAGCTTAAACTATACAAATGTTATTGGAGATAAACATTCCATTAATATACTATTGGGCCAGCAGGTAAAATCTGCTGACCGGCAAAATTTTTCAAATACAGGTTATGGATATCAATATGACAATGGAGGTATACCTTTTGTTGATTACCGGATCCTAAAGCAAACGATTGAATCCAACTTTGTTTATTACGATATGAGCAAAGAATACGACCGCTTCGCTGCTTTTTACCTCAACGGGCAGTACACATATAATAAGCGATATAATTTTTACGGAACGGTGCGGTATGACGGCTCGAACAGGTTGGGATCCTCAAGAGAGGCCAGATGGCTTCCTACCTGGAGTTTTGGAGGTGCCTGGAACATGGAAGAAGAATCTTTTCTTTATGATGTTGAGTGGATCGATTATATGAAGCTGAGAGCTAGTTATGGTCTGACTGCAAGCCTGGGGCCTGCCACTAATTCCGGTGTTGTATTGCGTAGTCTCACTACCAACCGAACCTTCCCCACAGAAAGAGAATCTGTAATCCAAATTGCTAACCTGGAGAATTCAGATCTTACCTGGGAAAAGAATTATCAAACCAACGTGGGCCTTGATGCAGGCCTATTTAAAGGAAGGATAAATTTGAGCCTGGATGTGTTTCAAAGAAAAAGTTTTGACCTGATCAGCCTTATAAAAACAGGTGGCATAGGGGGCGAAGCCATTAAAGCTGCTAATTATGCCGATATGGATGCTAAGGGCGCCGAAGTATTAGTAGGAGGCAATGTTATAAAGAAAAAAGATTGGGGATGGAGAACCAACGTTACATTCGGATACTCAGTTACCAAAATTACAAACGCCAAAAATCAGCCTATCATATTTGACCTTGTAAAAGCCGAAGGTGGTAATACAGCAGGTTATCCCGTCAATAGTCTTTTCTCAATCCGATATAGAGGTTTAGATCATACTACCGGAGTGCCAACCTTCCTCAATGAAAAAGGCGAAGTAAGTACGAATGTATATTTACAGGATGAAGCTATATCCAACCTGGTATTTGAAGGACCGGTGGACCCAAAGTTTTCCGGTGGCTTTTCCAATACATTTAATTACAAGGCTTTTTCATTAAATATTTTTCTTACTTACCAGGCTGGGAATAAGATCAGGTTGTATCCCGCCTTCCGTACATCTTATACCGATTTTGATGCCTTGCCCAGGGAATTTTTAGACAGATGGGTAATGCCGGGAGACGAATTGAAAACCAATGTGCCTTCTGTACTGGATGCCTATCAGCGATACCTGGTTAATGCCAGTGGTGCTGCTCCTTATAACAATTATAATTACTCAACAGAACGTGTGGCCGATGGAAGTTTTGTAAGATTGAAAACTGTATCGCTGACTTATAACCTGGGACAGGAAGTGTTGAAAAAAATAGGATTTAATTCACTGTCTGTAACGGCAGTTTCAGCAAACCCATGGCTAATATATGCTGATCCAAAATTAAAAGGACAGGATCCTGAGTTTTTTAATACAGGCGGAGTAGCACAGCCTATCCAGAAACAATTTACCCTATCTATTAAAGCAGGTTTATAAAAAATATATCATGAAACAAATTCTTTTATATACTTCCTGTTGTTTGTTACTCACTTTAGGGTTTAGTTGCAAAAAATATCTTGATAAAATACCCGACAACAGGGCCATATTAAATACACCCGAAAAAGTATCACAGTTATTAGGTACAGCTTATCCGCAAGGTAATTACCAGGCCTTTGCTGAAACGATGTCAGATAATGTAGCGGATATTGGAGCAGGAGGAAGTGATAACGTAATTCACGATCCATTTTATTTTATCGATACCAAAGAAAATCAACAGGATTCGCCAGAGTTTTATTGGTACTCCTGTTATTCGGCTATTGCAGCTGCCAACCAGGCGTTGCAAACTATAAACCAATCAGCTAACCCCAATGACTACATAGCGCAAAAAGGGGAAGCTTTGGTAGCAAGGGCTTATGCTCATTTTATGCTGGTCAACTTTTTTTCTAAATTTTATGATGCCTCTACAGCGTCTTCGTCCATGGGTATTCCTTATGTTACTGAACCAGAAAATGTATTTATAAAACAATACGACCGGAAAACGGTGCAGTTCGTTTATGATATGGTAGAAAAGGATCTTCTTGAAGGTATTCCTTTAATTCAGGATAGAATTTACAATGTGCCTAAGTTCCATTTCAATATAGCCGCAGCCTATGCATTTGCAACACGCTTTTACCTGTTTAAAAAAGATTATGCAAAGGTGATACAATATGCCAATCTTGCCGTACCCGGTAATAATTTTGCCGCGAATTTAAGAGGATGGAATTCGACTTATAAAAATATTACTGATGTAACCGAATTATTTAAGATTTATGCAAAGGCTACAGAAAATGCAAATTTGTTGTTGGTAGAAACTTCTTCATTGTGGTCCCGGTATTATTATACCAGTCGCTATGGTGTAGATGAAAACAAACAAAGCCAGATTTTCCCAAGACCAGATCGTTTGACAGGAGGCAATTTTGCCTATTCTTTATATTCTGTTGGCGATGTCCATAAACTCGTTCCGAAAATAAATGAATATTTCGTAAAAATTTCAGTGAATGCGGAAATAGGACTTCCTTATGTAATGGTACCGCTATTTACAGTGGAAGAAGTATTGTTTAACCGGGCGGAAGCATACACATATTTAAATAATTTCAATGATGCAATTGCTGACCTGAATACGTTTGCCAGTAAACGAATAAATAATTATTCGCCCGTAACCCATAATATTACTGAGGCTAAAATCAACTCCACTTTTGGAACAACCAATATAAAAGATGGATTAATTCAGGCGATTCTTTATTATAAAAGAGCGGAATTTGTGCATGAAGGAATGAGATGGTTTGATATTTTAAGATATAAGTTACCGGTAACGCATGCTACTTCCCCTGATCCTTCCGGTGCAGTTACAGTATTAGCAACCCTTGCACCAGATGATCCGAGAAAGGCTTTACAAATTCCTCAATCAACATCTCTTGCAGGGCTACAAGCAAACCCCAGGTAAAAAATTATTTTAATTATTATAAAATAATATGAAAAAAATAAAAATAATAATAACGGTATTGTTGATGGGACTAATAGTCAGCTCCTGCAAAAAAGACGATGCGTTAGGAAGTGTGGATAATATACCGGGTCTTGGTGGTGATACCTGGAAGCCTGGTATTATTGATAAATGGATAGTAGATAATTTGACTACTCCTTATAATATTGGCGTTAAATATAAATGGGACCAGGGAGAACTTCAGGATGATTTTAATAAAGCATTGGTGCCTCCCAAAGAAGAAAAAGTGATACCCTTGCTGGATGCAATAAAACTGGCCTGGATAAATCCTTATGTTGCGGAGGCAGGAACCCCGTTCTTTAAGAAGATAAGCCCCAAGTTTTTTATTTTGGTAGGAAGCCCTGCTTTCATCCGTGGTGCTATAAAATTAGGCACTGCGGAAGGTGGTCGTAAAGTAACCTTGTACGACATCAATAATTTTCGGATTAAAGGGATGCCTGGTTATGTGTTAAGTGATACGGATAATGTAAAGCAGGTTTTTGCAACTATCCATCATGAATATGCGCATATACTCGATCAGAATATTAAAGTTCCTGTAGAGTTTAGCCAATCAAGTGCAAGTGCTTATACTTCGGATTGGTTAAATGTTTTTCCTGAAGATGCAAGGAATGAAGGATTTGTTTCACCCTATGCCAATTCAAAAAAAGAAGAAGATTGGGCGGAAATGGTGTCATTAATGCTGGTAGAGGGAAAAGCATGGTTTGATCAATATGTGAATGGCATTAATTACACAGGAACCACGCCAAATGGAACAACAGCCGAAGTTGCAAAGGAGAGGCTGAGGCAAAAGGAAGCCTCTGTGGTTAGTTATTTTAAACAGGCCTGGAATATTGACTTTTATAGTTTGCAGGCAAGAAGCAGATCGGCCATTAACTCGCTGTTATATTAAATGATACTTTATATCTTATAAAATAAAGAAATGAAAAATGTTTTAATAGCCTTTTTTATAATTTTTGCAGCCATCTCATCTTGTACCAAAGAGGACAAATCGGTATTTGAAAAAACAGCTGACGAACGTATTAACGAAAAAATTGCAGATTACCAGGCACAATTGTCTGGTGCAGAAAATGGTTGGAGAGCTCTGATAATGACAGATAGCGGCAGAGGTTCAATTTATAGTTTTTATTTTAAGTTTAATAGTGAAAACCGGGTGGTAATGGTATCAGACTTCGATTCCTTATCAGCAGTTACTCCTAAAGAAAGCAGCTATCGCCTGAAGGCGCTGCAACAGCCAAGCCTTTTATTTGACACCTATTCATACCTGCATGTATTGTCTGATCCTGACCCGGCAGTGAACGGTGGAGTTCAGGGCTCCGGTTTATCATCAGACTTTGAATTTTATTTTGATTCAAATACTACGGATACTATCAGGCTTACCGGCAGATTTAACGGGAGTAAATTGGTACTTGTAAGGGCCACAAAAGCAGAGCAGGATGCATACAACAGCGGGCAATTAGCAGCCGGGTTAAACATAAATAAGATCCTGACTTATTTTAAGAGATTGACATTCGGCACTCAATTATACGACATTAAAATAGATCCCACTACAAGGCAATTTGTATTTAGCTGGCTTGATGCAAGCGGAAATCTCCAAACATTTTCAACTGGTTATTATTTTGTAGCAGGAGGTATTGTTTTTACTGATCCGCTTGTAAACGGAGGCCAGGTTATTTCGGGGTTTAGTAATATAACCTGGGACCCGGGAACTGAAACAATTAATTTAACCGTAGGCAACACAACAGCAATCATAACAGGAATTGTAAAACCGTTAAAGGTAGATCTGACAGCTCCAAAAAGATGGTGGGATTTTGCTATTAATAACGGGAATAGTTATTGGATATCCCAAAAAGGGTTTCATGTAAATGGAGTTGATGATGCATTTGGCATTCAAACGCTAACCAGTGGTACATCTACCTATTTCTTTCTATTATATTGGCCGGAGTTTGATACGGGAAATGATTTCTTTGGTCCTGTATTTTTGAATGCCGCTGGTACTGCACTTTCCCTGGTATATGGTACTGCGCCGGATACCCCAACCTTTACTACTGACGGTCGGGCAGTTTTTGTACAATTAGGTAATTATGGTTCGTATCCCAACGCGGGTCCGGCAGCGAGAAGCAGAACCTTACTATATAATTCAAGTGGTTATTACTTTGTGCAAACAAGTGCAACTTCTTATGACATGGTCAGCGCATCCGATGGAAAGTCGTGGATTACATGGGAATTTTAATCAGTCAAAGCTATAGTTCAGTATTAGAGGTAAAGTATAAGCATGCAAAGACAATAATTTTTTTTATTCAATAAGTCCGGAATTCCTGAAAGTTTGCCTAAATTGATTTTTTTTCACAATTATTGAATTTTTGTCTTCAGATAAACACCCAATTAACTCCAAATTTTATATAAAAATTTAAAAACTCCACGCCATGAAACTAAGATTCTTCTTTATACCTTTTAGTTTAGTATTTACAATTGCCATAATAATTGCATCTTGTTCCAAAGATGGCCCTGCCGGTCCTGCTGGCCCAGCCGGCCCTGCTGGCCCAGCCGGTACTGCCGGAGGTGCAGGTGCTGCTGGTACACCTGGCGCTCCTGGTGCACCCGGAACGGCCAATGTAATTTATTCGGAGTGGTTGGATGTGCAATTTGATCCGATAGACGTTGATACTACTTTTTGGTTTGCCGAAATTGATGCACCGAAACTGGTGGATTCAATTTTAAGAAAGGGAGATATAAAAGTTTACTGGAATGCCGGCGATGACTCGGTTGGTCACCAGGTGGTTATTCCTTTACCAAATTATGAGCCTTTCTTTATTGGCGCGGTTATTAATCCATATTTCACGGAGCAGTTAATTACGCTGGCTTCCACTCTCGATGCAAGTTCGTTTGTAATTAATGGAAATAAAAATTCCCAGTTCAGGTATATCCTGATTCCGGGCGGGGTAAAAGCTGGTCGGGGAGTAAAAACCATTAATTGGGATGATTATAACCAGGTCAAAGCATATCTTGGATTAAAGGACTGATCACTGCAATGTGATTTTTTTGAAAATCAGAATTACTGATAAATATTGTTTAACCCGGCGATTTCAGTCGCTGGGTTTTTTTTAGCCTGGTGCCCACTTCCTGCAAGATTTTCAACAACGACATCCAAGCCGATTTAAAAAAGATCAAAAAAAACCGGCACGAAATGTTGCCGGTATATTTTTACAAAACTGGTAGTTAATTTTAATCTTCCCAACCTTTTTTAGCGATTCCTGCTTCAATAGCTGCTAATGCTTTTTCTGCACCTAATAATGTTGTCAACTTGTTTCCTTTTCCATCATTGCCCTGAGCCATATAAGCTCCCTTGGCAGTTTTTGTAATAATGGCATCCTTCATAGGAACACCTTTTTCCTTGGTTTTTACGTTATAAGCTGTAAGAGTTACTTCAGACATGGTATTGTTTTTTTTGAATTAGTAATTCCTGAAATTAAGGATTTTAGCGGGCTTGCCCCTTTAAAATTTAATATGAAAAGCTATTTTAGTTCAATTTATGTAGTATAAAGTATTGGATAAGAATACATTATACTGTGTTGGATATTTTTCC
This sequence comes from Chitinophagaceae bacterium, assembly GCA_051306075.1. Taxonomy (GTDB): domain Bacteria; phylum Bacteroidota; class Bacteroidia; order Chitinophagales; family Chitinophagaceae; genus Terrimonas_B. The sequence continues at coordinate 8,949 of JBPPMM010000278.1, read as the reverse complement.
ACTTCAAAAACCAGCAATTAAACATCTAATTTGGCGTATTTGGCGTGTTTTTCAATAAATTCCCGTCTTGGGGCAACTTCATCTCCCATAAGCATACTGAATATCCGATCAGCCTCTGCTGCGCTTTCTATAGTTACCTGCTTTAAGGTTCTGGTAGCAGGGTTCATGGTTGTTTCCCAAAGTTGGTCAGCATTCATTTCTCCTAAACCTTTGTAGCGCTGAATGTTTACAGAATCTTCTTTTCCGCCGCCCAATTTTTCTACCAGCACCTTACGCTGATTTTCATTATAAGCATATGCTTGTTCCTTACCTTTCTTTATCAGATATAAGGGAGGTTGAGCAATATATACATAACCTTGCTCTACCAGGGATTTCATATACCGGAAAATAAAAGTCAGGATCAGGGTGGCAATATGCGAACCATCAACATCAGCATCGGTCATAATGATTAGCTTGTGATACCTAAGCTTAACAATGTTTAGTTCCTTAGGATCATCAGGTGTTCCCACCGTCACTCCCAGGGCTGTATACATATTTCGAATTTCTTCATTTTCATAAATCTTGTGCTCCATTGCCTTTTCCACGTTAAGGATTTTACCTCTTAAAGGCAAAATAGCCTGGAAACTTCTATCCCTTCCCTGTTTAGCTGTTCCGCCTGCAGAATCCCCCTCAACTAAATATAATTCACAACGATCAGGGTTTCGGTCAGAGCAATCAGCTAATTTTCCGGGAAGCCCGCCACCAGTTAATACAGATTTACGCTGTACTAATTCTCTTGCTTTCCGGGCTGCAGCTCTGGCCTGGGCAGCCAGTATCACTTTGTTTATAATGTTTCTGGCATCCTTTGGATTTTCTTCAAGGTAGGCCTCAAGCGATCGTGAAACTGTGCTATCGACAACGCCCATTACTTCATTATTACCCAGCTTTGTTTTGGTCTGACCTTCAAACTGGGGCTCCGGCACTTTTACAGAAATGATAGCACTCAATCCTTCACGAAAATCATCGCCTTCAATTTCAACTTTCGCTTTTTCAAAGAAATTATTTTTGTCACCATAGCTTTTAAATACCCTGGTCAATGCACGTCTGAAGCCTGAAACGTGGGTTCCACCCTCTATGGTGTTTATATTATTTACGTAAGAATAAATGTGTTCACTGTAACTACTGTTATAACTAAGTGCTACCTCTACAGCCACATTTGTGTTTTCATCTAAACCTTCCACAAATAATACTTTCGGAATGAGAGGAGCTCTGCCTGCATTGGCATCAAGCATTTCAACAAATTCAATTATTCCTCCTTCGCTGTAAAATTCTTTGATATAATTGGAGCCATCTTCCTCTTGCTCCCGCTGGTCTGTAAGTATGATACGTACGCCACGATTCAAAAAAGATAACTCACGCAGACGGCCTTCAAGTATTTCTTTGTTATAAACTGTGGTGATAAATATATTGTCGTCGGGCCAGAAATGGACCTTTGTACCTGTGGTGGTGCTTTGTCCAATTTCACGAACCGGATACTGGGGTACCCCAATTTTATATTCCTGCTCAAAGGTTTTCCCTTCCCGGTTTACAGTTACCCGCAAAACCTTGCTCAGGGCATTTACACAGCTCACTCCCACTCCGTGTAGTCCACCGGAAACTTTATAAGTGTCTTTATCAAACTTGCCCCCTGCATGGAGAACAGTCATTACTATTTCAAGCGCAGATTTCTGCTCCTTGGTATTTATTCCTGTGGGTATGCCCCGGCCATCATCTTCTACGGAAATAGAATTGTCCTCATGAATAATAACATTAATGTTTTTACAATATCCTGCCAGTGCTTCGTCGATCGAGTTATCAACTACTTCATAAACGAGGTGGTGTAAACCTTTCACACCTATATCTCCGATATACATTGCCGGCCTTTTACGAACCGCTTCCAAACCTTCTAATACCTGGATACTATCTGCGCCATATCCGCTGGAAATGGCTGGGATTGCTTCTGTCAATTCTGAACTCATAAAGGGGTAACTCTTGTCGTTTTAGATGTAAAATTCGATACTGACAAATGTACGGAATATCCAGCGTTTTAGCGGTTTATAAAGCTTAAATTAACCCGTTATTTTAATAGTAGATATGGATCAACTAAAGAAAGAATTAAGGAGCTAAAATTATATTTTGTCCGATTTTCGTTCATCGCAAACTATAATACTAATTGCCAGTTTAGGGAATTACCTGGTAGTTAAACGGCATCAAAAAAGAAGAAACTTGTGACAATTATTTTTTAACAATTTGTGCCACCAGGTCGGCTTCGGTACATACTTTATTCCCTACATATACGGTACCTTTCATTTCGCAAATTCCTCTCCTGATTGGGGCCGAAAGTTCCATTTTTAGAAGCATCGTGTCGCCTGGCCTTACCATTTTTTTGAATTTGCAATTATCTATTTTGAGAAAATAAGTATCATATTTCCCGTCACCGCTCAGATTGATGGCCAGTATGCCACCACATTGTGCCAGCGCTTCTATTTGTAATACACCCGGCATAATAGGATTGCCTGGAAAATGTCCCTGGAAAAACCATTCATTAAAGGTTACGTTCTTTACACCAACAATTTGTGTATCGCTCAGCTCTATAATTTTATCTACCAGCAGGAAAGGAAACCTGTGAGGGAGTTTTTTTTCAATATAGCCTAAGTCATAAACGGGAGGAAGGGTAGGGTCATAAGCAGGGACTCCTTTTACGTGTTTATTTTTCTTGATGTATTGCTTTATCTTTTTTGCAAACTCAACATTGGAAGCATGACCCGGGCGATTGGCGATAACCCTGCCTTTGATGGCGTAACCTATTAAGGCAAGATCGCCTACAACATCCAGCAATTTATGCCTGGCTGGTTCATTGGGAAATCGCAATTCAAGGTTATTGAGGTATCCTTCACTTTTTACTTCAATTTTATCCTTTTTGAATATTTTTTTCAATCGCACCATTTCCTCTGCATCAACCGGCTTATCAACAATTACTATAGCGTTGTTTACGTCGCCGCCTTTAATCAGGTCGTGCTCGATAAGCATTTCCAGCTCATGTAAAAAACAAAAAGTACGGCAAGGAGCAATTTTATCTTTAAAATTCTGCATCCTTTTCAGTTCAGCATGCTGGGTACCTAATACCGGTGAATTAAAATCAATCAGCGTAGTGATCTGGTAGTCCAGCGAGGGCATTATTACCATTTCTACCCTTTTTTCTTCATCGTAGTAATAAATATTTTCATCAACACTATACCAAACCTTTGCCGCATCCTGTTCCAGTACTCCGGCTTCTTCAATTAATTCCACAAAGGGTTGTGAACTACCATCCATAATGGGCATTTCAGGACCGTTAATTGCGATCAGGCAATTATCAACTCCCATTCCAACTAAAGCGGCAAGTACATGTTCTACCGTGGTTACTTTAGCACCATTTGCTTCGATTGTTGTACCCCGGCTAGTATCTGTTACCAGGTCACAATCAGCTTTTATTATGGGTTGATTAGGAAGATCAATTCTTTTAAACTGGAACCCAAAACCAGGGCTTGCAGGATTTAGTGTAAGGTCTGCCATCACTCCAGTGTGCAGGCCAGTACCGGAAATTGTAACTGCAGTACCTAATGTATGCTGTTTATCAGGGTTGAAAGTTGAAGTCATTCCTTGTTTTTTACGCGGGGGCAAAGATAATGTTTAGTCCGTTAGCCCGTGACCTTATGGGTAGCCGATTCTTCTTATTATCGAATTTCAGGAATAAGGAGGATTGTTATTAATGGGGTTTACTTGCTTATTCCATGATCTGTTCCACATGGGCCAGCTTGCCATTTCTGGTTATACCTTCTATAATAACACGAAAAGATTCACTAATGTCATTATTGTAAAAGGTAAGTATCACCTGGTTATTTTGAGGAGTGGTTATTATAGTAGGATTCCAATAAAGGGTTGATCGTATATCACGTTGTTCATTGCGGGTATTAAAAGTGGCGTAGTTGGGTGAATAAAATTCTTTAATCGCTGTATACCCAAAAACCTTATTACTGCTTAATCCTTTTCCGGGTTCAGGTTTGGTATCATTTCCTCTCCTGGTATAGATGGCTATAGCACCATTTCCACTATTAAACCCACCCATAAATGGCGGTCGAAAAACTTTGATATAGGCTATGTCATTTACACTTAATGAAGAAACAAAGCTTGGTTCAACGGGAGTTTGATCAAGAAATAATTGAGGCGAACCTCCCCGCCATTGCATACTTGGATTGGCACCACTTGTATTTATTTGCAACCCCGCTACCTTTCCCTGCAGGTATGTAAAAATATTAAGGGCACTTGATGAAAAAGGATCGTTGATCAGGTCAAATTGATAGCTGTCTCCCCCGCTGAATAATCCTGATGAATATTTTTCATCCAGTATCTGTGTCGGTGTCTTCCCTTTACTTTTTATTATTACGTTTTCAAGCGTTTTCATTCTGGACAGTTCAAATGAACTATTTGCTTCACTGGCCAGCATGAACTGGCGGAAATTACCCGTAGTATCAGGAATAAAGCCATATGGTTTAATAAAAGTAGTTGAATCAATAGAGGGTGCCGGCAGCCTGCCGGTCATAAATTGAATGCTGGCATTCTTTAATTCGTTAGCTTTTTGAAAGCTGTAATAAACCTGGGCTGTGTCAAAAATAATCAGGGAAGCCTCATTAAATGTTCCATTGGATTGAATGGGCGTAAATATCATCTGGCTTTCTTTATCTTTTTGATTTACCATTAATACAACACCGGCCTCCCGGTTGATCTGCCCGGGCAATACACCAAGTACTTTACCTGATAAAGTGATATAACCGGTGTCCTTTTGATAAAGAGGCGGCGTAATATTACCCTTTACTATATCCTCCCATTTAAAACGGCGCCAACCATGGGTAAGCATTACCAGGTCCAGGTGCTGGCTTGTAGAATCAGAATTATTTGAAAAATAATATGAAGGATTAAACACTTGACCTTTTAATTCGCTTGTGAGCATCAAGTGTGAAATAATGTTATGACTGCTGTCTGTGCCTATTGCCGCATCAGTAACGGAAACTGAAATATTGGACTCTAAACTATCAGGTACCGTGATAATTATTTCATTTCTTGCCCGCTTATTCAGCCCCCATCGCTGCACCTCCATTTCAGGGTGAAAACTAAATTCATTATTGTTTATATAGGTTATTCTTTCTGCCAGGGGTTTCCAGTTATTATCGAATAAAGTAATGGTCAATATACCACTAGGAAGATCAGCAACCGGTATAGTGCCTTTTATTAGCGAACCTGTTGATCTGGCAATTTTAAAAACAGGATGCTGAAAAATAGTTCCTACCAGGTGTACCGTATCTATTTCTTTTGTAAAACCCGGTGAACAGGTTACGGAAAACAACCGGTTAGGCCCGGATATGGCCACAGTAAGGGAAGCACCTTCTGATTTTATTTTTGGCAATGGAGAAGTATGTTCAACATCTTTTTCGTCTTTCCATTTTGCTGAATAAGTAAGCCCGGCTTTTGGACTAAGAAAAAAATAACCCATACCGTCATGTATCGTATTGATCTTATCTTCTGTCTTTCCCTGGTTATTAACTATAATCCCTTTTACCGGTACGGGACGTCCCCATTTATCGTTTGCTTTGAACGCAATTTTATTAGGAATGCCAGCAATGATTTCGCCACCTTCAGGGAAAAATTGGATAGAAGGAATAACTTTATTTTTTGAATCCGGTAAACTTTTTTCTTTGCTGAGTACAGGGATCTCCTTTTGATATAAAAAAGCGGAATCAAAATTGAGCATCCATTTGGTATAAGCCCTGATGTATAAGGATTTTCCTTTATAATCAGTTGGAATTTCAAACTGGCCACTTGCCGTGGCGTCAACCAGGGGACTAACTCCGTGCGCCAGCAAAGTTCCTTTATTATCTATCCAGTCAACATAGAGGGTTTTACTCTCATTGGCCGGCACCACTTCGTTCATCATATACGCTTTAAACCACACGGTTTCCCCAACAGCATAGGCAGCCTTGTCGTAGTGAATATAAATTCGCTCAGGACTATAAAGACTGGCATACGTTTCTATATTTACATCTATAGTTTGTGTTTTTGCCAAAGGAACAAAACCGGTAAGAAAACACAGCATGATTACAGAAAGCCGGAACATTACTTTCATTTTTTCTCCCAATACTATCATGCCTGTAAATTACGGTACTCAGCCAAAAGAACGGCCAACTTAACAGTTTTGCAACAAAAAAAAATGAATAAAAACTTGGAGATATGCTATTCAACAAAAATCGAAAAATAAAAAAGGGATTCAGGAATTAAGAATATTATGAATACGAGTAAGGATAATAAAAGCGGATTACATAACGCTTTTTTCTGCCATTAATTTTTTAACCAATGCTTCCAGTTCCTTTACTCTTTTTTCCAGTTCAGGAAGTTTTCTTGTGATTGCCTGGCTTCGCAGGGCGGAGGTATAATCGTAGGCCGGGGATCCGGTTACCACTTTACCCGGTTCGAGTGATTTACTTACGCCGCTTTGCGCATTAACTTTGGCGCCGTCACCCAATTGGATATGACCAACAATTCCTGCTTGTCCGCCTATCATTACGCCATTTCCGAGTTTTGTACTTCCGCTAACACCAGCCTGGGCGGCAATAATGGAGCTATTGCCGACTTCAACATTATGTCCAATTTGTATGAGGTTATCTAGCTTGGCGCCACTTTTTATTAATGTTGAGCCTATAGTCGCTCTGTCAATAGTAGTATTGGCGCCAATTTCTACATGATCTTCAATTACTACGTTTCCAATCTGTGGCACTTTTATAAAACTGCCATCTGTCTGTGGTGCAAAGCCAAAACCGTCGCTGCCGATAACGGTACCACTATGAATAGTTACATGGTTGCCCACAATACAATCATGATAGATCTTTACACCCGGATAAATGATGCTGTTATCACCTATATTCACATTATCTCCAATATAGGAATTAGGGTAAATCTTAGTATTATCACCAATTTTCACATTATCACCCAGGTAGGCAAATGCTCCTATAAAAACATTTGCTCCGTAGGTAGCTGACTTAGACATATAAGCTGGCTCCTGTATCCCCGAAAGTTGCTGCTGTATAATATCCTGGTATTTACTCAGCAGCTGCGCAAAAGCGGAATAGGCATCCGGCACCCAAATAATAGTGGCTTTCACAGGTTGCTTTAATTCGAAAGTTTCATTCACTATTACGATAGATGCCCTGGTACTGTATAAAAATTCTTCGTATTTAGGATTGGCAAGAAAGGTGAGTTGCTGCTCTTTTGCCTCTTCGATCTTTCCAAAAGAATTGACCACCACATTGGGGTCACCCATGATGTTTCCTTTTATAAGAATGGCTATTTGATCAGCTGGAAAATTCATATATTAAAGATGAGGTTTCCGGAAAACTCAGATTGTCGATAAATTTACTGGTTCTATTTTTAGTCCTGTTGAAATCTTTGACTTACTGGTTACCGGGAAAACAAAAATAATGTTTTTTAATCTCGCCAATCGCCAGGCTTTCCATGTGCTGATGAATAAGGGCATTGTCAACCCTGGAAATATCTTTTACCGTTCCGTCCTTAAATAATATTGTTATACGTTCATCTTTCGTATCATAGGTTGTGTTACTTGCCTGGCCTGTAAAAACAAAATAGTCTGCACTTTCTTCCCTGATGCCGAGTTTTTTGGCAATATCCTTTCTTTTTTCTTTTATCAATTCTGCATCAAAAGGATCAGCCTGTAGTTTTATTTTAAGCAATTTCCGTTCCACCAACGAACTACAGAGCAATGAAAGTATTTTATCAGGATGGTGGCACCAATTCTTTATAGTCGCCATTACATCATGATCATCGAGCCTGCAAAAAATATCCAGGTTTTTTTCAATTGATTTGCTATTATCAGGATCATGAAGAGCGATTGCCTTGCTGCCAGGATAGGTTGCGGAGAGGAAAAAATTCAATTCAGAAGTGGCGGCGTCAACCTGTTCGCCTGAAGCAATTAATTCTTTTGCCCTGCGGATAATTTTTACCAACATCATTTCTGCGGCCAATACCGTTTTGTGAATGTAAACCTGCCAGTACATCAGCCGGCGGGATACCAAAAATTTTTCAATGGAATAGATCGCCTTTTCCTCCACCATTAAATCGCCGTCTTTTACGATCAGCATTTTTATGATACGGTCATAACTTACCACCCCTTCAGCTACACCGGTAAAAAAACTATCTCGTATTAAATAATCCAGCCGGTCTACATCCAACTGACCAGAAACCAACTGGTGCAAAAATCTTTTGGGATAAACATCCGTAAATATCTCAATAGCTGTCTGTAATTGTCCACCGAATTCTTCGTTAAGTTTCTGCATGATCAGCATGGAAATTGTTTCATGGTGAACGTTGGTTATCAGTTCCTGCTCCAGGGCATGCGAGAAAGGGCCATGACCCGAATCATGAAGCAGGATTGCAATTTTAGCCCCCAGTTCCTCTTCACTGCTGATGACGGTTCCTTTTCCTTTTAATTCATTTAATGCGTTACACATCAGGTGATAAGCACCCAGGGAATGGTGCAATCTTGAATGAACTGCTCCCGGATATACCAGGTGAGCAAATGCCATTTGGTTAATATTTCGTAGTCGTTGATAAAAAGGATGAGAAATGATTTGCAAGATCAACGGGTGATCAATAGTAATAAAGCCATACACAGGGTCGTTGATGATTTTGCGGACTACAGACATTGTTGGGTTTTTGTTAAAGACCGGAAATGCATAATATAATGGCCTTCTTTAAGCGGTAAAAATACAAAGGCAGCCGTTAAAAAGCTACTTTTGAAAGACTGGCAGGCAAAACTCATTCATGAAATTTCTGCAGATGGAACCAATAAATACAATAGTGATCTTAAAAATTGATAAACCATAA
>JBPPMM010000272.1:0-4908 GCA_051306075.1 Chitinophagaceae bacterium | reverse complement strand
GCCATACACAGGGTCGTTGATGATTTTGCGGACTACAGACATTGTTGCGTTTTTGTTAAAGACCGGAAATGCATGATATAATGGCCTCCTTTAAGCGGTAAAAATACAAATGCACCCGTTAAAAAGCTACTTTTGAAAGACTGGCAGGCAAAACTCATTCATGAATTCCTGCAGAAGGAACCAATAAATACGATAGTGATCTTTAAAATTGATAAACCATAAATACTAAAATGGCTATAGCTAAAATAATTTGGGTAGATGATGAAATAGAAAGCCTTCAATCACAAAAATTATTCCTGGAAAATAAAGGCTATGAAGTACAAACTTTTACCAATGGGTTTGATGCAATAGATTTTGTAAGGGAAAACCTGGTTGATGTTGTATTGATCGATGAGTCCATGCCAGGAATTACCGGACTGGAAACCCTCGCCAAGATCAAGGAAATTAATCAATCGTTACCGGTGGTCCTTATCACAAAGAATGAAACGGAAAACCTGATGAACGAAGCCATTGGGTCCCAGATAAGCGATTACCTGATCAAGCCCGTTAATCCCAACCAGGTGTGGCTAAGTTTAAAAAAGATCATTGATAACAAGAGACTAGTTGCAGAAAAAACAACTACATCCTATCAGCAGCAATTTCGCAATCTCTTTATGGCTTTGAACAGCAACCCGGATTATAACGAATGGATGGACATTTATAAGAAACTTGTATACTGGGAACTTGAAATGCAAAAAAGCGACAGCCCTGAAATGCAGGAAATTTTGCAAAGCCAGAAAAGTGAAGCCAATACAGAATTTTTTAAATTCATTTCAAGAAATTATTCAAAATGGGTAGGCCCAAAAAGTACAGATGGGCCGGTCATGAGTCATTCTCTGATGAAGTTTAAAGTATTGCCCCATTTGGAAAAAGGGATTCCATTATTTTTTGTACTGATCGACAATTTACGTTTTGATCAATGGAAAGCCATTCAGCCCATTTTTGCGGAAAGCTTCCGCATATTGGAAGAAGAAAGTTATTATAGTATTCTTCCCACCGCCACGCAGTATTGCCGCAATGCGATCTTTGCAGGGTTGATGCCTGTTGATATTGAAAAACAATTTCCACAGCAATGGAAAAATGATGAAGAGGAAGGAGGAAAGAATTTGTTTGAAGAAGAATTCTTTCGTGCCCAAATGAAACGATTCGGGAAAGGTGACTTAAAGATTTCCTATACAAAGATCCTGAACAATCATGCGGGTCTTGACCTGGTAAATAATATTCACAACCTGATGAATAACGACATCAACGTCATCGTTTATAATTTTGTCGATATGCTAAGCCATGCCCGCACAGAGATGGAAGTGCTGAAAGAACTGGCGGGTGATGAAATGAGCTACCGGAGCATTACCACTTCGTGGTTTGAGCATTCACCTTTGCACCAGGCTTTGAAAAAAATAGCAGATAAGCCAATGAAAATTGTATTGGCTACTGATCATGGAAGTGTAAGGGTAAAAACTCCATATAAAGTGGTAGGTGATAAACAAACAACCACCAACTTGCGGTACAAACACGGACGCAATCTTAATTACGAAGCAAAAGAAGTACTCGCCTTCCGGGAACCAAAAGAAATAGGCCTGCCTTCGCCAACTATTAATTCTTCCTTCATTTTTGCGAAAGAAGATAGTTTTTTATGCTATCCCAATAATTACAATTACTATGTGAATTATTACAAGAACACCTTTCAGCATGGAGGCGTAAGCCTGGAAGAAATGATCATACCGGTTATTAAGATGCAGAATAAATAGCCGGTTCATTGGGGAAGTAGAATGGTTGTGGAAAAATCCCCGGTTGTTTAATCATGTGCTTATCATTGCATGCCTATTTTTGTAGCTGGTCACCGACTTTTATTACCATTTCTTATGATGAAATATACACAGACAACGCTTGATAAATTAGAAGCCATTCCCGAACAGTCCGGCTATGTGCTCCGGTATGAAAGGGGTACTTTTCAAAGCGGGTATTGCATTTTAGAAGATCGCAAAGTGGTTGTGCTGAATAAGTTTTTGCAAATTGAAGGCCGGATTAATACCCTGGTAGACCTGATTCCCCAGTTGGATATTAATACAGAGTTGTTAGCCGCCGACTTAAAAAAGATCTATCTCGACATCATTTCAAAACTGGAAATGAAAGAAAACAAAAAAGATCAGGATTGAAATAAAAACATTCTTCCTCTTTTTGTTTGCTGATACTTTATTTCTCATTGCTTATTTTTGATCGTGTCTTATCCCCCTCTTAAAATAACTTTCCTTGGCACAGGTACCAGTAGCGGTGTGCCGATGATCGGTTGCGAATGCGAGGTTTGTTTATCAGCTGATAAAAAAGATAAACGTTTTCGTTCAAGCATTCTTGTTCAATCACCTTCAACAACCCTGGTGGTTGATGCCGGTCCCGATTTCAGATGCCAGATGTTAAAACATAAAGTAAAAAAATTGGATGCCGTAGTGCTTACCCACTCCCATAAAGATCATATTGCCGGCATGGATGATCTGAAGGCGTTTACTTATTTTACAAAAAAACCAATGAAGGTTTATGCTGATAAGCCAACTGAAGCAGCTGTACAACGTGAATTCTATTATGCTTTTTCTGATACCAGGTATCCGGGAACCCCGCAATTTGATATGAATCTTATTTCCGGTGAACCGTTTTTAATAGTGGACATTCCAATTATACCTGTTCCTGTCTGGCATATGAGAATGCCCGTTTTGGGATTTCGCTTTGGTAAGTTCACATACATAACAGATGCGAACAGAATCGATGAAATTGAAAAAGATAAAATAAAGGGAAGCGAAGTATTAGTATTAAATGCATTACGTAAAGAGAAACATGTTTCACATTTTAATTTGGAGGAAGCAATTGATCTCTCACGGGAATTGAAAATTCCTGTTACCTACTTCACTCATATTTCCCACCAATTAGGTAAACATGAAGTAATTGAAAGGGAATTACCTGAAGGCATTCACCTGGCCAATGATGGATTAGTTATAGAATTTGAATAATGAGAGAAGCCTTGGCTGTAGAAAACTTTATTATTTTCCACTAACATCTGTTAGTATTTATACTAAATTTTTATTATCTTGCGTTTCCTCTAACGATTGCCTGCTGTTATGAATTGACAGCAATTGTAAATTGTGCCATCACATGAAAATGTGGTGGCACAACTATTAAAAATTAAAAGCTTAATACCATACATGAATTTTCAAGTTTCGGAATTAACCCAACAGGTAGCACAAACCGCCCGTGATTTTGCACAGGCGCACATAAAATCTAATGTGATGCTGTGGGACGAAAGCCAGGAATTTCCCCTCCAGGTTTTTAAGGACATGGGAAAACTGGGATTAATGGGTGTTCTTGTTCCTGAAGAATATGGAGGATCCGGTCTTAGTTATTTTGAATATAAGATGGTGATAGAAGAAATATCTAAGGTTTGCGGATCTATTGGTCTTAGCCTGGCGGCGCACAATTCATTATGTACCGGACATATCCTGACATTTGGTAACGAGGCGCAGAAGAAAAAGTATTTACCTAAACTGGCCACGGCCGAATGGTTGGGCGCTTGGGGTCTTACCGAAGCGAATACAGGTAGCGATGCCGGTAACATGAAATGTACTGCTGTAAAGGATGGTAATGATTGGATCATCAATGGAACAAAAAACTGGATCACGCACGGAAAAAGCGGCGATGTAGCTGTTGTTATCTGCCGTACAGGGGAACCAAGAACAAGAAATAATTCTACTTCTTTTGTGGTGGATCGCGGAACAAAAGGATTTAGTGCAGGCAAAAAAGAAAATAAACTGGGAATGCGGGCCAGCGAAACAGCCGAGATGGTTTTTGATAATTGCCGCATACCGGATGAAAATCGTTTGGGAGAAGTGGGCGAAGGTTTTAAACAGGCAATGGTAGTGCTTGACGGAGGCCGGATTTCTATTGCCTCTCTTTCGATCGGTATTGCAAAAGGAGCTTATGAAGCCGCCTTGCAATATGCACAGGAACGCCACCAGTTTGGTAAACCCATTTCCAGTTTCCAGGGTATCTCTTTCAAACTGGCAGATATGGCCACTGAGATCCAGGCCGCTGACCTTTTAATAATGAAAGCCTGTGATTTGAAAAACCGGAAAGAGCCCATGACCAAAGAAGCTGCCATGGCAAAATATTATGCTAGTGAAGTAGCCGTACGGGTGGCAAATGATGCAGTGCAGGTATTTGGTGGGTATGGCTATACAAAAGATTATCCCGTTGAAAAATTTTACCGGGATGCCAAATTATGTACCATTGGTGAAGGAACTTCAGAAATACAAAAGTTGGTTATTGCCCGCGAAGTGTTGAAGGATTAAAAAAATATATATATAAGGCATATCTGAATCCTGCTTTGAGCAGGATTTTTTGTGGAGTAAATTTGTGTTGTGAACAGGCAGGTTAATTATATTATCCAGGCGTTCTTTCTTTGTTTGATATTGTCTTTTGGAATATTCATTATAAATAAGATCCATTCAATTAAGCCAGACAATGCAAGTACGCAGATCATTATTGATTATGAATTGCCTCTGCAGGACGAGAGACTTAGTTCTGGTTCCCGGAATAGAAAAACTCTTTTTATTCAAAAATGTGCAGCTTGTCATAGTATTTTTAAAGATGGCACCGGGCCTGCCTTAATGGGTTTGCGGAACAGGGGTCCCTGGCGAGACAATGAAAAATTATATGCCTGGATAAAAAATCCGGCAGCATTTATGGAAAAAGATGAATACACAAGAGAATTAAAAAAAAGATTTGGATCTGTAATGACAGCTTTTCCAGATATATCAAATGAAGAAATAGATGCTATAGTTGAATATATCGGCCAATAACAGGGCCTGATTGGAAATGAATTTT
>JBPPMM010000268.1:0-2194 GCA_051306075.1 Chitinophagaceae bacterium | reverse complement strand
TTGGGGAAACATCAGTAACGGAATTTCTGCAGAATTTTTATTAACGGATAAATCGGGTGAGCCAAAGAAAGGGATTCCTGTGACCGGCGATCATTTCAGAATCGATATTCCCGGGCCCGGTTCTGTTTCTGGTGAAGGCTATGATTGGGTAAGAGTAGAATTGGTAGAGGACAATAGGGAGCCGGATAACAATTCCGAATGGGCCCTGATCAAAGTGAGGCCAGCAGAAGACCCTGCCACCCACGAAGGAGTTGCACATTTTTTTCATGATCATGCTACCAGCTCTTTTATTGTAAAAAGAGAAGGATATACAATAACTGCTGCTGTGCATGGACGAAATGAAAAGCCTAATAAGGACAACAAGCATTTAACGGATAAAATCCGGAATAAGGTGATCGGTTTGTTTGCTGTTGCGGGAGTGGCCACCATTCAATGGAAAAAATTAGTTAATGGATTATTGAATATCAAATAAAAATAAAAGGATACCCGTGATCATTATATCCGGGTATTCTCTCTTTGTTTTCATTCCGCATTATTATAATAGCAACCTCTTTTATTTTTCCATTACTACAGGCTGCTTTGCTTGTAAATATATTTTTATCTCGTGGGGTTCTCCGTCATTTAGAAGATTAATATGATGTTCTTCAATGCCATCTACAAGTATCCTGGTAACATTTCCCGGTTCTTTATGTGCTTGTATCAATTCAATTGAATAGTCGGTATCAAGAAACCTGTAATTTATTTTCACCGACGGCCACTCCGGTGGAATGCAGGGAGAAAAGCTCAGGGTGTTTCCTTTCCTGTTTAATCCGATAAATGACTCAATCACCAGTTGATACATCCACCCGGCTGACCCCGTATACCAGGTCCATCCTCCACGACCTTTGTGTTCTTTTACTGCATATACATCGGCCGCTATTACATATGGCTCTACCTTATATTGTTCAATTGCTGCTGCATTATTTCCGTGATTTACAGGATTGATCATTTTCAGTAATTCCCATGTTTTTTGCTTATCGCCCAACCGGGCAAAGGCCATCACCAACCAGATAGCTGCATGTGTATACTGGCCCCCATTTTCTCTTACACCCGGTACGTATCCTTTTATATAGCCCGGATTCATGTCAGATTTATCAAAAGGAGGAGAAAACAATTGTATAATCTGATCTTCCTTTTTAATAAGATATTTTGATGCTGATTGCAGAGCGATTTCCGAACGGGTTTGTTCACCGGCTTTGGATATTACGGACCAGCTTTGAGCTATGGAATCAATTTTACATTCATCATTGATGGATGAACCTAACGGAGTGCCATCATCAAAATAAGCACGCCGATACCATTCACCATCCCATGCATGCGTGTTAATGTTGTTTTGTAAAAGCTCCGCTTGTTCCTTGCATTTTTCAGCAAACGCAAGATCATTTTTTAATTTTGCCACATCAATAAAGCGGATCAAAATATCATATAGAAAAAATGCAAGCCAGACACTTTCTCCCTTACCATGCTGGCCTACTTTATCCATGCCATCATTCCAATCTCCTGACCCCATCAGTGGAAGGCCATTGGCACCAAAGCGAAATCCATGTTCTATGGCTCTCACACAATGTTCATATAAAGTAGCTGATTGATCCGATTGGATAGGAAGATCATAATAGGATTCTTCATTTGCATTTAGTAAACGACCTTCTAAGAAATAGATCTGTTCATCCAGCAGGCCACTATCAGCAGTAGTGGAAACATACCGGCTGGTTACATAGGGCAACCATAAAAAATCATCGGAGCAGGTAGTCCTGACACCTCGTCCCGCTGTTGGATGCCACCAGTGTTGTACGTCGCCTTCTTTAAACTGTCTCGATGCACAAAGCAGGATTTGTTGTTTGGCAAGCTGAGGTTTTGTATGAACAAGTGAAATCACATCCTGCAGCTGATCACGGAATCCAAAAGCGCCGCCTGATTGATAAAAACCGCTGCGGGCCCACATGCGACAAGCCAGTGTTTGATAATTGAGCCAGCCATTTGCAAGAATATTTGTAGCCTTGTCCGGTGTTTCTATTTGCACAGCCTGTAACGCCTCCTCCCAATACCGGTGCACTTTTTCCAGCGATTTCTTTGCTGCATCACTTCTATCAAACCTCCGGATTATTTCAAGAGCATCGTTATTGATTTTACCGGCACCCAGTCGGAAGATCATTTC
>JBPPMM010000265.1:0-3126 GCA_051306075.1 Chitinophagaceae bacterium | reverse complement strand
GGAATAAAAGTAGAATATAAAATTATAGATTTCGGCAGCAAACAAAGTGGCGATTCAGTAGCCGACATGTGATCATGTCAAAGAAACTTCCTTGAAAGTGCGCAGACTTATTTTGACAATAAAGAAGAGTTCTCCAAAGTAATTTAACACCTCAATCACCAGGAAATAACCTTCATGTTATTGGGAAACTTTGATTGCAACTTTCTCAACTAATGATACTATTTACCCAGCGTTATAAAAACTCCAACTTGTATCACACTGTTCTTAAAATCGGGATCGATATTTTTTTGGGGACTAAAGTCTCCTACTTTAGATAAACCAACCAGGTACCGGGCGCCAATTCCCAATCCACCTTTTGTTTGTAATCCTAATCCTGCTGCAGCGGAAAGATCAAGATCTTTTGCAAAATCATTAATAGTTTCATCCGAAACATTTTCACTTATTTTAAAACCAACCTGCGGTCCGGCTTCAAGATAAAACCCACCGGCTGATCTATATTTTAAAAGAACTGGAACAGTTGCATAAGTTACTTTCCAATCATAGCTTCTGCTCACACTGTCTATTCTGGCGCCCTGGGTAGATATTAAAACCTCAGGTTGTAGAGATAATGCCCCAAAAGAAAAATTTAGAAAAACCCCGCCATGGAAACCCGCGATAGCTTTTTTCTTTACAGCGTCAAAGTCACCACCTGTAAAATTGGAAAAGTTAGCTCCCGCCTTTATTCCACCCGAAAAATTTTGTGCAAATGTTGAGGTAGCAGCAAGAAGCCCCAAAAAAAGAAAGGCTTTTTTCATAAAGTAAAAATTTAAAAAGTAAAGGTAATTTCTATTCAATTTTAAATTCCAAATAAAGTGCCAATGGTTTTCACTGATTTAAGATATTTGCCAGATGAAGAAAATCCTCTTATTTGGTGCGGGGAAATCTGCAACCGTTTTAATTGATTATTTAATGGAAAACGCTCAAAAAGAAAATTGGAGACTCCTGGTTGTTGATACCAATCTTCAACTTGCATTGGACAAAATAAAAGACTCCCCTTTTGCTTCCGCAGTTTCCTTTGATATTATGAATGAGGAAAAAAGAAAAAAACATATTCATAATTCAGACATTGTAATTTCTATGCTGCCTCCTGTTCTTCACAGCGAAGTGGCAAAAGATTGTTTACATTTTTCCCGGCATCTGCTTACTGCTTCTTATGTTGATGATGACATTAAAAGAATGCAGTCAATTATAAGAGAAAAAGATATTCTTTTTTTATGTGAAATGGGTCTCGACCCGGGCATTGATCATATGAGCGCAATGAAATTGATAGATGAAATCCATGGGAAAGGAGGAAAGATAAGTTCTTTTAAATCGCATTGTGGCGGCCTGGTAGCTCCGGAAAGCGATGACAACCCCTGGCATTATAAAATAAGCTGGAACCCGAAGAATATAGTACAGGCCGGTAAAGCCGGTGCTGTTTTCAAACAAAATAATGAGATTTTCAACTTGGCTTACGAATCCATATTTGAGAATAATGAAACCGTAAGCGTTCCGGGCATTGGCAACCTGGCCTTTTATCCCAACCGGGATTCTTTATCTTATATTCCGGTATATAGTTTAGAGGAGGCTTCTACCTTTATACGAACAACATTAAGACATCCTTCATTCTGTAAAGCATGGAACCTGGTTGTGAAGGGGTCGCTTACGGATGAAGACAAATCTGCAGCTGCCATTGCAGTAAAACATATCAGTTACCTGGAATGGCTTAACAAGAGCATCCATTTGCACAGCAATGCAAAAAATTTTCAGGAGTTATTGAATATATGCGCAAAGAAGGAAGACAGGATAATGATAAAAGAGATGTTTGAATATGTTAGCCTTTTGAGTAATGAAGAAATTCCGCTTACGGCAACCAGTTCAGCCGATGTATTGCAATACATTCTTGAAAAAAAACTGGCCCTGATGCCAGAGGATAAGGATATGATCGTAATGCTTCACGAATTTGAGTTTGAATATGGGGATAAAAAATCTGAACTTAAAAGTTCGCTTATAGTAAAAGGCGAAAACAACCTGAGGACTGCCATGGCAAAAACGGTTGGATTGCCTCTTGGAATTGCAGCCAAACTTATCCTGAACGAAACAATTAAACTCCGCGGCTTACACATTCCTACTATAAAAGAAATTTATGAACCAGTACTTAAAGAACTGGAACTATACAAAATAAAATTTATTGAGGAGGTAATATGAAATACAAATTTTCTCCCGCAGATGCCAATGCTCTGCTGAAGGAAGATGATGAGTTTCCTTTCATCGCAGTTATGCAGCATGGGAGCATGGTTATAGAATATTTTGCACCGGTAAAAACGGATTCACAGTCTGCCCATAAGCAGGATGAAATTTACGTGATAATAAAAGGGGATGGAATTTTTTTCAGGGCTGGCGAAAGAGTGAGTTGTAAAAAAGGAGATATTTTATTTGTACCAGCAGGGATGGATCACCGGTTTGAAAACTTTAGTGCCGATTTTACTACATGGGTTATTTTTTATGGGCCTGATGGTGGTGAAACACCCTGATTCAAATTTTTAATAACCTGGTAAGCTCCTTTACTCCTTCTGTTGCTGGTTTTTCGATAGCGGTAAGATGACGAAAGTTTGAGGTAAAAGGGACCTGCTTGTCAATGATATATTTCGGCGTTGCAGCAGGTACATAATTTACCAATCCCGCGGCCGGATAAACAACCAATGAAGTGCCAACTACAACAAAGATATCAGCCTGGTAAATAAAAGGTATCACTTCTTCGATCATATTAACCGGTTCTTCAAACCAAACAATATTGGGCCGGAGTTGGGCACCATCCGCAGCCCGATCTCCCAGTTTAATATCCCCACGAATATCATAGATGAGTTGCTCATCTCTTTCACTGCGCATTTTAAATATTTCACCATGCAGGTGTAAAACCCTGGTTGACCCTGCCCTTTCATGAAGATCATCTATATTTTGAGTGATGATGGTAACTTCAAAATCATTTTCCAATGCTGCCAGCCCGGTATGTGCATCATTCGGTATAGCATTAGTTACATCCCGGCGCCGCATATTATAAAAATCCAAAACTAAATGAGGATTTTTTTTCCATCCGCCTGGTGTGGC
>JBPPMM010000210.1:0-2109 GCA_051306075.1 Chitinophagaceae bacterium | reverse complement strand
CCACTCATATATTTAATAACAATAAAAACCCTGCCACGGCTTATCCGGCGCAGGGTTTTAGTGCTTTTTTGACGAAAGTTTATTTTGATTAGTTGCTTAATTTTAACTCTACCCGCCTGTTTTTGGCTTTTTCTTCTGCGGTTTTCCCTTCATTAAGTGGTTTATCAGGACCAAAACCTTTTACACTTAACCTGGATGCATCAATACCCTTTGTTAAAAGATAATCCCGCACCTTACCGGCCCTGTTTTCAGACAATAGCATATTAGCGTCATATGTTCCATCACGGCTTGTATGTCCTTCAATTAATACTTTAATGCCTGGATTATTCATTAGAATATCTGCTATTTTGTCCAGTACTTCAAAGGACACCGGTAATAATTCGGCACTGCTAACCTTAAACAGTATACGTTTTGCTGCTAAATCCACCTTCTCCACAATTTCCTTTTTAACTTCTTCAGGGCAACCTTTATTGGATTGAGTACCTTTTACCGCAGGGCATCGATCTTCCTCGTCATTAATTCCATCACCATCAGAGTCTGGAACCGGGCAACCTCCATACCTGCCAAAACCAGCCACCTCCGGACATTTATCATCCTTATCATAAATGCCATCTTTATCTGTGTCGGCATATGGGCATCCATTGTTATCCTTTGAACCTGCAAGCTCAGGACATTTGTCATTTATGTCTAACACTCCATCACCATCTTTGTCTTTTACCGGGCAACCATTGTTTGAAACAAGACCAGCTTCTCCCGGACATTTATCTTCAGAATCTGGCAAGCCATCGTTATCAGTATCAGGGCATCCTAAGAATTTTGAAGGCCCCGCTAAATCCGGACACTTGTCTATTTTATCAGGAGTACCATCGCCATCCTTATCTTCTATTTTTGGAGGATCAGGTTTTCCGAAAAAAACACCTAGCGTAGCACCCATAACCTCGTGTTTGTAATCAGAAATTGTATAATCTGCAGGCTTATAAAAGTCACTTAGTCCACGGCTGTAATTGGCAGTCAGGAAAACACGTCCCAATTCAAAACCAGCAAGGCCATTAATCCCATAATCAATAATAGAATATTGACCAGAGCCTTTACCAACAGGCAAATCCGTATTTTCTTCGGATGTAACGCTTACATCGGTGATGATATCGTATTTATTATCAAATCCATTATAAAAGAAAGACAGGTAGGGTCCACCACCCAAAATGAAATTTGCTTTTTTACCCAATTTTATTTTATAAACAATATTAAAAGGGATGTCAATGTAGTTGGTGAACTGCTTTTTTGTTTGATAGTAATTCGTATTTAGAATAGAATCGGGTAATAAAGGTCTTTTAATTGCCACCGATGTATCTGCTGAAGCACTTTTGTAATTTCTTCCTTTATTGAAAAAAATTACAGAGGGTTGAAAATAAAAATTGGATGTTGGATTAAAGCGGAGATTGGCCATGAATCCAAAATGAACTCCGTTTCTTCCAGTATATTGATTTTTCAAACTATCCCATCCGGGAACATTGTTTTCCTCTATTATTTTCGATTGGTGAGGGCCACCAGTAATTGCAATTTTAAATTGAGCCCGGGAAACAAGTGAATAAAGAATGACAATTGTAAATAAGAGAGAGATCCTTTTCATGGACATCAGGTTGGTGTTTAAGGATATAGTTTTACTGTAAAAATTGAAATTATTTTTCAGAAAACGAAGCAATTAGCAAAGTATCTCATTAGCCATTATCAACGAGCCAACAGATTTTTTAGTATTTAAACATGAAATTTTATTCCCTGTGCAAGCGGCAGGTTGGTGCTGTAATTTATAGTATTGGTTTGCCTGCGCATATATACTTTCCATGCATCACTACCACTTTCACGACCTCCGCCTGTTTCTTTTTCACCACCAAAAGCCCCACCGATCTCTGCACCTGAAGTGCCAATATTGACATTAGCAATTCCACAATCACTTCCCGTGGCGGAAAGAAACAGTTCCGCTTCCCGGAGGTTTAATGTCATGATGGAAGAAGATAGCCCCTGGGGCACCTCGTTTTGGATCGCAATGGCTTCATCGATTGTTTTATACTTCAGCAAATAAAGGATGGGCGCAAAAGTTTCATGGTGAAC
>JBPPMM010000204.1:0-2801 GCA_051306075.1 Chitinophagaceae bacterium | reverse complement strand
GGGGGGAGTTCAGAATGAGTGCCTCTATGGAAAGTATCCTGAAAGGATACCAGGATCCAAGATTGCCTATGTATTTTGCTCCTGCAAAAAATACAGGGCAAATTAAAGGCATACGCAATGGATTAAGCATTCTGCAAATGTCTGAAGCTTTCAATGCAAATGACAATAATAGTAATGTACCTGCAAGATTTCAAAACGCCGAGAATGGCACGGAACCACATACACTGTATGTAGCTGCAGAAACATGGTTTAATATGGCAGAAGCTGCTTTAAATAACTGGAATATTGGCCCATTTTCGGCTAAACAGTGTTATGAAAATGGTATCACCGAATCACTGAAACAATGGGGAGTTGGGGGGTCTGCCGCTGCTTATATTGCAAGCACCAATACTCCACAGGCATTCGCAGGACCTGCTCCATATGCCGCTCCGCCATTATCTAATATACCTGTTGTATTTGGTGCTACAGAAGCAGTACAGCGGGAACAAATAGGAACTCAGAAATGGCTCGCCTTATACCCATCTATGAGTCCTGAAGCTTGGGCGGAATTCAGACGTACGGGATTTCCAAAACTTTATCCAAGAATAAATAATGATAACCCGGATGCAAGCACTGATGCAGCAAGTGTCAAACGTATAATCTTTCCTCCCTCTGAAATAACTGTTAACGCCGGCGGCTATAAATCGGGTGTAGAACTTTTGGGCGGTCCGGATAAGACCAGCACAAAACTTTGGTGGAATCCATAAAAAAAAAATATTAGTAATGCGTGCAAAAAAGGCCACTTCCTGATAAGAAGTGACCTTTTTTATTGGGGCAAAATATATCGTATCTTATAATCGAAAGCAATTAACACATTTTCTTATGGTCAGGCTGATGCTTTTTAAATATGATACACCGCTGCTAATTCCATTCTCACTCCCATTATTTTTTATTGCTTTTGTATATATAATTTCAGGATGTCGTCTGTCAAAGGATAAGTTATTTACCAAAATTTCTGCCTCCACTTCAAATATCAACTTTAAAAATATTTTGGTGGAAGATGAAGAGTTCAATGTATTAAATTATCCATACTTCTATAATGGTGGAGGTGTTGCCGTAGGAGATATTAATAATGATGGCCTAACTGATATTTTTTTTACAGGCAATATGGTTAAGAATAAGCTGTACTTAAACAAAGGAAATTTTGAATTTGAAGATATTACCGAAAAAAGCACAGTTGCTGATAAACAAGGATGGTGTACCGGTGTAACTATGGCAGATGTTAATGCCGACGGATGGCTGGATATTTACATTTGCAGAAGTGCAGATATAGATCCTTTAAAAAGAAAAAACTTGTTATTCATTAATAATCATGATAATACTTTTACTGAACAAGCGGAGAAATATGGGATAGCGGATAATGGATACAGTACACATGCTGCATTTTTTGATTATGATAAGGATAATGATTTAGACCTGGTGGTGATCAATCATAGCCTTAAAGAATATATGCAGGGGCAACAAAAAAAACCGGGTATTCGTACACAAACAAACCCCGATTTCAGTACGCATCTATACAAAAATGATAATGGTCATTTTTCCGACGTAACAAATGATGCAGGTATTACATCGAATGTTCTTTCGTTTGGGTTGGGTGTTGCCGTAAGCGATCTTAATAATGATGACTGGCCTGACTTATATATCAGCAATGATTTTAATGAAGCCGACTATTGTTTTATAAATCAAAAAAATGGAACATTTAAGGAAATGAGCCGTGAAATGTTTTCATACACAAGTCTGTTCAGTATGGGAAATGATGCCGCAGATATTAATAACGATGGATTGCAGGATATTATCACTTTAGATATGCTGCCTGAAGGAAATTATTTGCAAAAAATGCACAACGGAGCTGAAAACTTTGACAAATTCCAGCTTCTTTTTAATAATGGATTTTTTAACCAGTACAGCCGTAATATGCTTCAATTAAATCGGGGTGATGGAACTTTTGATGAAACAGGACAATATTCCGGAATAAGCAATACTGACTGGAGTTGGGCTCCGCTTGCTGCGGATTTTGATGATGACGGAAAGAAAGACATTTTTATAACCAATGGATATGTGAAGGACTATACGGATATGGATTTCATAAAGTACAGTGTAGATATTATCATGGAAAAGGATCCCGGGAAGCAGCAAGAAATGCTAAGTAACCGGATGAATAAACTTCCAACCATTAAAGTCCCCAATTATATTTTTAAAAATGAGGGTAACTTGAAATTCTCGAATAAAACCGCTGAATGGGGAATAGACGATCCGGTTGTCAGTGCAGGAGCCGCCTATGCGGATCTGGATAATGACGGAGATCTTGATATTATCACTAACAACTGCAACGATGTTGCTGGTATTTATCAAAACAATCTCCGCAACTTAAATACGGACGCTAAATACCTAAATATTAAACTGGAAGGCAATGGTCAAAATCTATTTGGCATAGGGTCAAAAATATCTTTAATAACTTCTTCCGGTATTCAAGTCCAGGAAATGATGCCATCAAGAGGGTTCCAATCAAGTGTTGATTATATCATCCATTTTGGGGTTGCCACAAATGATTCTGTAGAAAAGGTGAATGTTGTCTGGTCGAATGGTCATTTTTCATCTATCGTTTCACCGGGCATTAACAAAACACTTACTATTAATATAGCAGGAGCTTTAACTGATTCGATAAAAACGGATTTACCCTCAGCGGCTACACTTTTTACGTTTTCAGATTCATTGCCATTTAAACATACAGAAAATTTTTATAACGATTTTAATCAGCAGAC
>JBPPMM010000157.1:0-3139 GCA_051306075.1 Chitinophagaceae bacterium | reverse complement strand
GTGTATTTATCCATTAATAATCGTTAGGTTTACGCTGTACAGGTCATCGGTTTTATCTACCGCCAAAATATGCTTTTCCGGGTAAATAAGGTTTAATCTTTTTTGAATAAGTTCATTTCCTAATCCACTGTCAGGTTGCGGAGCCGATGGTTTTGAATCAAACTTATTTTCACACCTGAACTCTATTTTTTGTGACTTCACGCATATGTCAATAGTAATGGCGTTTTCGAGCTTCTTGTTATTGGTATGTTTAAAAGCATTTTCAATAAAAGGTATAAATATCATGGGCGCAATTTGCTTACTGCCGACATTTCCGGTTATTGTAAAGTGCACATAATCCTTGTTTGAGGTCCTGATTTTTTGCAAGGCTATATATTTTTCTATGTATTCAATTTCTTTGGAAAGGAGAATCCGATCCGGCTTTGTTTCGTAAAGCATAAAACGCATGATATCGGATAACTTATTCAAATAGTCTGATGCTGCTACCTGGTCCTTTAGAATTAATGCATCGATATTGTTGATAGTGTTGAATAAGAGGTGGGGGTCAAGCTGCGATTTTATCAACGCCATTTCCATTTCATAGGTTTTCTCTTTTAAAGCTTCTTTTAATTTAATTTCATTAAACCAGGTGATAAATCCTTTGATGACCAATGCTACCATGCCACATATTGAACCAATAACAGTCATAATAATGATTACTCTTGGGGCGGTAGACCTGCCATTTTTTCCGCCCTGGTCCATGTCGATAACATAGCCGGATTCTATTAAAAACCGATGCAGAATGTAGCTTACAATAGCGGCAGCTAGTGAAATTAGAATTCCAGCAATTATTGACCGGAGATATTTTTTTGCTGGAGGTAATTGGGAAACAACAAAAAATAATACAAATAGAATGAAATGGCTGAAGGAAGAAATGCAAAAAGAAGCAGATTTTTAAAAGCAATTACAATACGGGATTCAGGAGCACTTGCATAAAGATTACTTCTATAGTAAACACTTAGCATGATCACTATCAATATAAAATAACAGGCCCAAAAACCCATATGCAACAAAACGACAAATGATTTTTTCATGTGTTATAATTTCCAGCCGGAAAGAACCAAAGATCTTCATTCGATTTGAAACTTTAGGTAGTAATATGCAAACTGGACATATTTGTCTGCAAAAAATAGCGGTTGCCGGCAACCTTGACAGGATTGCCAAATTTTTTGAATAGTACTGTATAACTCTATGTTTGTCCTATCATAAGGATGATATCAGAAATTACTTTTGCGTAAACGAAAAATAATTCTTCACAAAAAAATAATGTGTATGAAAACGAAAATGAAATTGCTCGCTTCCTTAAAAATTTGGGTAGTGATCTATCCATCGATTACCCTTTTTTACTACTTGTTTGGTCAACAGTTATCAGCGCTGCCATTGTATCAACGGACATTCCTGCTCACTATTTCATTGGTTCCCTGGATAATGTTTGTAGGGGTGCCATTGGTAAATTTTGCAATTAAAATGATTTCAGTAAAAAACAAAAAGTCTTAATATGAATATCCATGCGTATGTTACCTTATTATCAAGGCGTGATTCTATTAAGCAAAGTGGAAAGGTATCTGCATTTATGTTGAGTCATTATCAAAATGCAGCATTTTAAATTACATACGATGAAAATCAACAATAATTTTGATGTAATAATAGTGGGTGGCAGTTATTCTGGCCTTGCTGCCGGCATGGCTCTGGGCAGGGCTTTGAGAAATGTCCTGATCATTGATAATGGAAAGCCATGCAACAAACAGACACCCCAGTCGCACAACTTTCTAACCAATGATGGGAGGCCGCCAGGCGAAATTGCTTCTTTAGCAAAACGGCAGGTAAAAAAATATGATTCGGTTACATTTTTTAAAGGCACAGCAATTAAAGGCACTAAAACAGTGAATGGATTTGAAATTCAGGTTTCGGCTGGGGAAACCTTTGCAGCTAAGAAATTGATTTTTGCAACGGGCATCAAAGACCTGCTTCCGCCTATTGATGGCTTGGCCGAATGTTGGGGCATTTCAGTTATTCATTGTCCCTATTGTCATGGCTATGAAGTCCGATATGAAAAAACCGGCGTCCTGGGCAATGGAGAAATGGCCTTCGACTTTACAAGCCTGATTTTTAACTGGACAAAAGAGTTAACCTTGTTCACAAATGGAATTGCAAGGTTTACCGCCTTGCAAAGGAAGAAACTTCAAGAGCACCAGATTAATATAGTTGAAAAGGAAATTGAACGGCTGGAACATAATAATGGATATATCCGGAATATCGTTTTCAAAGACGGGTCCAAAGTATCCGTCAAAGCTATTTATGCCCCGAGTCCTTTTGAGCAACATTGTAAAATCCCCGAATCCCTGGGATGCGAATTAACTGAAGAAGGATACATAAAAATTGATGCCTTCCTGGAAGCTTCAGTTAAGGGCGTTTATGCTATAGGCGACAATGCTGCCAGGATGCGCACAGTGGCTAATGCTGTGGCAATGGGCACGACCGCTGGTATGACAATCAGCAAGGAAATGATTTTAGATGAATTTTAATTTAATAACCAACAACTACCGGCCTGAAAAGTAGCCACGTTTATTATACAACATCTCTTTACTTACTTTTGAGTTTCTCTCCGGCTATCATTATTAAATTCATCATCACTCTTTAAGCATGGAACAGGAGCACAGTACAGTTTGGCATTTTCCAATTATGATTTTTGCCTCTCTTATTTTATTCTATGTGGTTATTCTGGCGGTTTTGCGAACACAGGAATTTAAACAAAAGCTTCGCTCCATATTTTTACTTTCCTTATGCTGTGTCGTTGCGGGTATGTTATTCGGAAAGTATGGCGCAAATTGGGGTTTGAAATGGTGGATATATTACCCTGTACCCATGTTGATGAATGTTTTCCTGCCCCCGGTAATTTTAAGAATGAACACAAAAAAAACTATTACTTATTTGGTGTTGAGTTTTCTTTCAGCACCTTTAATTCATATATTTTTCTCTTTCTTTTTCACTTGGACAGAATATATGCCCTTTTGGAAGATACCATTTATCGGGACTTAATAGCTTAAAAAGGCATCTGTCAGCATGCTTTTCTTAATCATACAGGCAAAGGGCTTTATAA
>JBPPMM010000401.1:0-2858 GCA_051306075.1 Chitinophagaceae bacterium | reverse complement strand
ACCTAAACCATCACAATGAAAAAACACCAGTGGATACTTTTAGCAGTAATATTTAGCTTACCCTTATTAAGTAATGCACAATCCGGTAAAGTGATGGATAATCTATCCCTACCCAGCAAGATCTTAAAAATGGACAGAAAATTTTCCGTTTACCTGCCCCCGGACTATCAGAATTCCGAAAGAACTTACCCGGTATTGTATTTATTGCATGGCAGCGGTGATGACCAAACAGGTTGGGTTCAGTTTGGGGAGGTTTTACATATTGCAGACAAAGCGATTCTCGAAGGAAAAGCTACCGCAATGATCATTGTGATGCCGGATGCCAATACCGGCACAAGGGGTTATAATAATGATGCAAGGGATAACTGGAGATATGAAGATTTTTTCTTTGATGAATTGATACCTTATGTAGAAAAAAAATTCAGAATAAAAACAGAGAAACGTTACCGTGCCGTTTCGGGGTTAAGTATGGGAGGATTTGGCACTTTTATATACGCTTTGCACCGGCCCGATATGTTTTCGTCGGCTTGTCCGCTCAGTGCGGCTACCGGCCCATTAACCCTGGACATGGCAACAACACAATTGAGAAGAAATGATGCCACCATTCCGGATGCACTTATTGAAAAATATTATAAAAAATACAGCGTACCTGAATTAATAAATGCTGTCCCTGATTCTTTAAAGAAGGCTGTTCGCTGGTATATTGATTGCGGTGATGATGATTTTTTGTATGAAGGCAATTCATTAGTGCATATAGCCATGCGTAAAAAAGAAATACCGCATGAATTTCGCATCCGCGATGGTGGGCATAACTGGACTTACTGGCGAACATCATTACCGAAAGTAATGGAATTTGTATCTCAGGCGTTTCATCAATATTAAAAAAAGTATTTTGGCCATTTACTTTTTAATGATAATTCATTAACAGAAGCAGGTAGATGGTGAATAGTCAATTTTCTGTTTTCAATCAATTAGTACATTCAATATGAAGTCATGGGAAAAAAAATAATTATTTTATGTCTTTTATTCCTGAATATAATAGCGGGTTGTTCTCAAACTAAAAAAGTATCACAGGCTGAACGGGAAAAAAGTTTTGAAACCAAAGGACAATGGGCTAACTATGGCAACGATCCTGGTGGCATGCGCTTTTCGCCACTGAAACAAGTGAATACAGAAAATGTAAAAAACCTGGAGCCGGCGTGGACCTACCAATCCGGCGAATTAAAAACCTATGAAGGAACTAAAATCGCTAATAAAGCTGCTCTTGAGGCTACGCCATTGATGGTAAACGGAGTTCTGTATTTCAGTACGCCAACCAATCGTATTATCGCAATTGATGCCGGCACGGGAAAGGAAGTCTGGGTGTATAACCCGGAAGTTAATCTTAAAGGAGACTATTCAGAAGTTACGTCAAGGGGTGTATCAAAATGGATAGATCCTGATCGTAAGCCAGCAGATCCTGGTTATATGCGTATTCTTGCTGCTACTATCGATGGACGATTGTTCGCATTGAATTCATCAACCGGTAAACCTGTTACAACATTTGGAAAAAACGGGATCATTGATTTGAAAGAAGGAGTGGGTTCTATCCAGGTAACATCACCACCGGCAGTGATCAATGATCTTATTGTTGTTGGTTCTACAATGGGAGATAATACAAAAATTGATTTACCGCCTGGTGTGGTTCGTGCCTATGATGCAAAAACCGGTATTTTGAAATGGTCATGGGATCCAATACCAAGGACACCTGCAGATCCGGGATTTGAAACATGGAAGGGAGATAAAGTAAAACAAACAGGTGCGGCCAATGCATGGGCGCCAATATCAGCTGATCCTTCCCTTGATCTTGTATATATTCCAACTTCTTGTCCCAGTACAGATTACTATGGCGGTGAAAGAAAGGGCGATAATCTTTATGCCAATTCTATTGTTGCAATCAAAGCTTCCACTGGTAAAGTAGTATGGCATTTTCAAACCGTTCACCATGATATATGGGACTATGATATAGCGGCACAGCCAATATTGACAGACATAGAAAGAGAAGGAATAAAAATTCCAGCTGTAATTGTGCTTACAAAAATGGGCCACATCTTTGTGTTGAACAGAAAAACCGGGGAACATTTATTTCCAATTGAAGAACGCCCTGTACCCGATTCGGATGTACCGGGAGAAGAAGCTTCAAAAACACAACCTTTCCCAGCACAGTTGCCGGTATTGGGTTTGCAAAGTATTTCAGAAGAGGACGCATGGGGACCTACACCGGAACTATTGCAAAAAGCTAAAGAGCGAATCGCCAGGCATAAAAAGCTGGGTGTATTTACTCCGCCATCTTTTCAGGGATCACTTATTACTCCCGGCAATTTAGGTGGTATGAACTGGAGTGGTGGTAGTTTTGA
Source organism: Chitinophagaceae bacterium (assembly GCA_051306075.1). GTDB lineage: Bacteria > Bacteroidota > Bacteroidia > Chitinophagales > Chitinophagaceae > Terrimonas_B. The sequence goes on along the minus strand of JBPPMM010000401.1, from coordinate 462 downwards.
TCCGAATAAAAATATCCTTGTTACCAATGTCAACCGGATTGCAGCATTGATTACTTTATATCCCAAAAACGAAAATACTACACGGTCTGTATATACGGCATTGCCAAGAGCAGAGGTAGCACCACAGGAAGGAACGCCTTACATTATGAGCAGGGAATACCTTTTCACTATGGATAACGGAGCATTCATTATGCAGACAAAACCACCATGGGGTACGCTGGCTGCTATTGACATGAACACGGGTAATTTAAAATGGGAAGTGCCGCTTGGCATAATGATGGATCCACAAAAAAACCCTGAAGCTATAAACTGGGGGTCTATAAATTTTGGCGGCGCTATTACTACAGCAGGCGGACTGACTTTTATTGCTTCAAGTATGGATGGCTTTCTTCGTGCGTTCAATACAAATAATGGAGAAATGATGTGGCAGGCCATGTTGCCGGCAGGAGGGCAGGCAACTCC
>JBPPMM010000082.1:0-13872 GCA_051306075.1 Chitinophagaceae bacterium | reverse complement strand
GGTAAAATACCTTTTGCAAGGGTAAATTTTTTATCTCCGGTATTTTGATAACTCCAACCGTTATACATAAGTTCAAAAACAGCATTAGCATCCTGTTCTAAATTTCCCGAGGATGGTTGTGGTTCAAGAATTCGAATCTGGCAACCCGATTGCATATTTTGAATAAGAAAATGATCATTATTTTTCTGCAGTTGCCATTTATCGGGGGCAATGAATTCATAATCGTTCAGCCCGAAATTTCTATTCATAAATATTTGATTTTATAATCAAACTTTTCTTCCTAAATACCAAAATGAAGAATTGGACAATGCAAAAAACACAGATATTATATTGAAATAAGTTAAGTGTTACTTATACCTTCATCATGTTGCCTGCTGCGCTGCCGGAAAACTCACCATCCAGTTAATACCAAACTTATCGGTAAACATTCCAAAATAGTCGCCCCAGAACATATTGGCCATTGGCATCGTTACCTGGCCTCCGGCAGAAAGACCTGCGAATAAGCGGTCAGCCTCTTCTGTAGAGGAGGCTGTGATGGAAATGGAAAAATTATTTCCTGCCTGGTAGTTGGATGCCCATTCTCCTCCGGTATCACTACCCATGATCATGGTTTCTTTGCTTACTGGAAGTGACACATGCATGATTCTTTCTCCCATTGCTGCATCCACAGCTTTGCCATCAGGTGAAGGAGGCATGTCTTTAAACCGTCCGATAAACGGAAACTCTCCGCCAAATACAGATTTGTAAAAAGTAAATGCTTCTTCGCAATTACCATTAAAGGTGAGGTACACATTTACAGTTGCCATTATTTAAAATTTAGAGGTGAGAAAATAATTAGCGGTGCGTATTTTAATTACTTAGTTTTTGTTGCCTTAGGTTTCAGCGTTTTTGCATAAGCATAGCTGAAGCCGAACCATTTCAATATTTCCTTAGTATTCTTTAATAGATTTTCCGGAACCGTTACATACTCTTTCAGTATTGTTCCCTTCGTTTCAAACAAGCCTGTTTTATATTTCTTGCAAAAATCTGTTCTTTCTTTTTCTGGTAGCCGGATACCGCAGAATCCTTTTTTATCAAGAAAGGAAAACATATTACCCTTAAGAGATGTGTAAGGCATCGATGCTCCCTTTCGTTCAATGGCTGGAATGCCTGCTATCAACTTATCATATAAATCTATTTTTTCCCTGGGCGGAAGAACGGGGAAATTTTTTTTAGTAGCCATATTCGCTCCATTATTTTTTAAAGAGCTCTCATCCTGTTATTCCTGGGATTGTGTTCTACCTCCGCCAGTCCCAAGGCTTCCATTAATGGGGGAATATACATTCCAAACCTTCCGCGAAACCCTTTTTTTAAACCATACCATCCGCCTGCAGGATTTTTTGGTGAACGACCCCAGGCTTCCACCGTTCCTTCCTTTGCTGGCTTTTGTTCGTCAGCACTGCCCAGTTCCATCCAATCACCATGTTTTTTCAACATCGCCTGCAAATCATTCAGGCATCGGGCATCATAATGCAAAACCGTTTTGCCTACTGTGCATACCAATATTTTTTTACCATCTTTCACATCCTTGTGCATAGTAAATTCAGATGTGCCGGGAGGAGTCTTTAATTGCCATGGAGATTCTTTTGTACCGTTTCCTTTTACTTTTTGAGCAGCCATCGTTTCAGGATTTAAGTAATAAAAATATTGCCTTGATAAATTTATTTCATATTTCCGGAATCCATAAAATTAAAAATCCCGCTGCGGGCGGGATGTTTACAGCACAAATTTTTGATTATTGCAAAATCTGGATATTCACTTTATCCTTCATCATATCTCTTACTGCTTCGGCAATAGCTTGGGCATCAAATCCACACTGGCGGTGGAGTTCCTTTGGAGTGCCATGTTCAATAACTATATCTGGGATTCCTAATCTTTTCACTTCATTTTTATAATGGTGAAGTGACATAAATTCAAGAACGGCGCTACCAATTCCTCCTTCAATACAGCCATCCTCAACCGTAATTATTTTTTCAAATCCCGATAAGGCTTCATGCAATAATTCTTCATCCAAAGGCTTGGCAAACCGCATATCATAATGAGCCGGGTTTATTCCATCATTTTTTAATTCACGGATAGCCGCGGCGGCAAAATTTCCGGGGTGACCAAAAGAAAGTATAGCGATATCCTTTCCGGCTTTTATTTTTCTTCCTCTTCCAATTTCAATTTCTTTCATTTCTGTTCTCCATCCACCTTTTTCCGGCGGCAGATCAGGCATCACGCCTTCCCCTCTCGGATAGCGAATAACAAAAGGTTGTTTGGTAGAATCCAATTGGGCTGTAAACATCAGGTTGCGCAATTCACTCTCATTCATAGGAGCACTTACGATCATATTGGGTATACAACGCATATAGGCAATATCATAAGCGCCATGATGGGTGGGTCCGTCATCCCCAACAAGGCCGGCCCGGTCTAAACAAAATATAACGGGCAAATTTTGAATGGCAACATCATGGACTACCTGGTCAAATGCTCTCTGCATAAAAGTAGAATAGATATTGCAAAATACTTTCATGCCCTGTGTAGCCATTCCCGCACTTACGGTTACTGCATGTTGTTCAGCTATCCCTACATCAAATGCCCTGTGCGGCATTTTTTCCATCATGTATTTTAAAGAAGAGCCGGAGGGCATGGCCGGAGTAATTCCGAAAATTTTTTCATTTTTTTCTGCCAGTTCTATTATAGTCTGCCCAAATACATCCTGGTATTTTGGAGGTTGAGGCAGGTCGAATTTTTTCTTTTGAATTTCACCGGTTATTTTATCAAATAAACCGGGAGCATGCCATTTGGTTTGATCTTTTTCCGCCAGGGCATATCCTTTTCCTTTTACGGTAACAATGTGCAGAATTTTAGGTCCGGGAATTCCGCGAAGATCGGTAAGGGTGTCTACCAGTTTAGCTACATTATGCCCGTCAATAGGACCAAAATACCGCAACTTTAAGGCCTCAAATAAATTAGCGCTGCTGCTCACCATTCCTTTTATTCCCTCTGCTAATTTATGACCCATAGCCCTGCTGAAATTTTTACCAACAGGCAGTTTACCCAGCAATTGCCACACATCATCCTTTACTTTGTTATATGTTGGCGATGTGGTAATGTCGGTAAGATATTCTTTCAGCGCACCCACGTTAGGATCAATGCCCATATTATTATCATTCAGAATGATGAGCATATCCGTATCCGCAACACCGGCATGGTTCATTCCTTCAAAAGCGAGTCCGGCTGTCATAGCGCCATCACCAATAATGGCCACACATTTTCTGTCCGTTTCACCTTTGTACCTGGCTGCCATGGCCATGCCTAAAGCCGCCGAAATAGAAGTGGAAGAATGTCCAACCCCAAAAGTATCATACTCACTTTCGCTTCGCCTGGGAAAACCGCTAAGGCCGTTGTATTTTCTGTTGGAAGCAAAATTATCACGCCGGCCCGTTAAAATCTTATGTCCATATGCCTGGTGGCCTACATCCCATACCAATTGGTCATAGGGTGCATTGTAAACATAATGTAAGGCGGTAGTTAATTCCACTACGCCAAGACTTGCACCAAAATGCCCTCCATGCACACTCACTACATCAATGATATATTGTCGTAATTCATCACAAACCTGGTGCAATTTTTCCCGCGGAAGTTTTTTGAGATCGGCAGGGGAATCAATAGTTTTTAATAATGGTCCGGGTATTATCTCCATTCGGTGGTTTTTGAAGGGTGTAAAAGTAATATTTTATTTCCAGCCCCTGTTTAATGAGGCCTTAACAAATAATTTAATGTTGCATACTTTCTTGCAGAATACCGGATAAAGTCCCTTCTGTAAAACTAATTTTCCACTGGTATATTTACCGGGACTGCTGTGAAGGCAAAATGGTTAGATTTGTCGTTTATGCGGATTGGTAACTCCAGATATTGGGTATTTCAGCTGATTGGATGGGGATCCTTTGCCCTTATCAATACTTTTTTCGCCTTTTCTTTTGATAAGCTTACGCCTGATTTTTTTAAAAGACTGGGCGTTTTTTTGCTTTTGGGCATTTTTTTTTCTCACCTGATGCGGAATGTCATCATCCGGTTTGGATTGCTGCAAAAAAATCTGAATACACAAATTCTTCAATTCTTCCTGATCACTTTTTTTCTTGCCTTGCTGGTCTCATATATCAGCGTGGAAGCTTTGATCGGTTTTAATCTCATAAAACAGGACGAAGTTGCTTTGCTTGAAAGAACCGGGGTAAGTTATTGGGTAAGTAAGTTGTTGCTGGTATTGAGCAGTGCTTTTTCATACTTTATCCTTTTCTTTATCTGGAGCCTGATATATTTTGTTTATCATTATGTAGCCAAAAGCCGAAAGCAGCAAATGGATACATTGCAATTGGAATCCCTTGTAAAGGAGCTTGAATTAAAAACGATTAAAGCGCATATCAACCCACATTTTATTTTTAATTCGTTGAACAGTATAAGGGCCCTTGTAGATGAAAATCCTGAAAGGGCCAGAAGAGCTATTACAGAACTAAGTAATATCCTTCGAAGCAGTATGCAGGCTGATAAATCAGAAGCCGTGGCTTTTGAAAAAGAATTATTCATAGTAAAGGATTACCTGGCTCTTGAGAACATGCGATTTGAGGACAGGCTGAAAATTGAGTATTTCATTGATGAAAATACATTGGCCCTGCCCGTTCCCCCTATGATGTTGCAAACCCTGGTAGAAAATGCTATAAAACATGGTATCAATAAGCAAATATTGGGCGGCGTGGTAAGAATTATATCTACGATAAAAAATAATTTTCATGAACTATCTGTGCAGAACACGGGCTACCTCAACGGGCATTTATCCGTAGCTGGTGGTTCCTCATCGCTTTCCGTTACCGAAGGCAATGATAATAGTCAGTATGACTCATTCGGTCAGCCATACGGACGGGGATTTGGCCTCTCAAGCACAACAGACAGGCTCAGCCTTTTATACGGAAATAAAGCTAAATTTGAAATAAGGCAGGCATCACCAACTCTTGTTGAAGCAAAAGTGCTGATACCTGTTGATACCCTTTTTTAATGTAAATGTTTAAGGATTACGTTTTACCACGCAGTAGCTCCGGCACTTTTTATTATGCAATTTGTTCATGTTAGCCTTTTTTTTAGCGCTGAACTTTTAAATAAAAACACATGAGAGCAATTATTATTGATGACGAACGCCTGGCCAGGGCAGAATTAAGAAAACTATTGCAGGATTTTCCCGAAATAGAAATAATAGATGAAGCGGCCAATGCCGAGGAAGGCGTGGCCAAAATTGAAAGCCAGCAACCAGATCTCATTTTCCTGGATATTCAAATGCCCGGAAAAACCGGTTTTGATATGCTCACCGAACTGGAACGATCACCATTGGTAGTTTTCACTACGGCTTACGACGAATTTGCATTAAAAGCCTTCGAGGTAAATGCGCTGGATTATTTATTAAAACCGATAGAGCCCAAACGACTGGCAGATGCTATTCACAAATTACAACATGCCGAAAACAGGGAACCAAAAACATCGGAAGAATTTTCCAATAACAGTGTTCTGAGTGAGCATGACCAGGTATTTGTAAAGGATGGGGAACGCTGCTGGTTTGTAAAATTGAGCGATATCAGGCTGTTTGAAAGCGTGGGCAATTATGCCAAAGTTTTCTTTGGTACCAATAAGCCTCTGATATTAAAATCACTTAATGCACTTGAAGAAAGACTGGATGAAAAATTTTTCTTCAGGGCTAACAGGAAACATATCATCAACCTCCGTATGATCGAAAAAATAGAACCCTACTTCAATGGCGGTTTATTATTAGAATTAAAGGGAGGCGAAAAGATAGAGGTGAGCAGGAGACAAACCGTTAAATTCAAAGAGATGATGAGTTTGTAAATGTAATTATGGATTCAGATAAGGGTTTATTCAACAAATTTTATTTACTATCATGAAGAAAGTTTTTGTTACGGGGTTATTGTTTTCAATAACCTTTTTTTTATTTGCGCAGGAAAAAAAACAGGTTATCAATACATCGGAAGCTGGCCGGATCGTACAGGTGCTTGCTTCGGATGAAATGAGGGGCCGGAAAATATTCAGCCCGGAAATAGATAAAGCCGCTGATTTTATTGGCGCTGAATTTAAAAAGGCGGGTTTGAAACCCTGGAATACCAACAACCAGTTTCGCCAGGAATTTGTAATGGTTAGCCCAAAGCAAAACAGCCTGGTTGCGAGTTTCAATAAGAAAACGGTCGATCCTTCGAAATTGGTTGTGATTACCACTATGCCAGAATTAACTATTACCCAATCCTCAGGCTATGAGTCGGTAAAAATAAAAGCAGGTGATAATATTTTTCAGAAAGCAATGAGTTATGCCGGTGACGGAAAAAATTGCCTGGTATGGGTAGATAGCAGTTTTCAAAAAAACTTTTCAAGATTAAATTTTTTAAAGCAGGGCATTTTTAAAACAGATAAAAGCCTGGTATTTATTCTGGAGAATGATCCGCCCTCTGAGTTTATAATAACAGCAAAGCATGAAATAAAAGAACAAAAGCTGGTCAATGTAGTGGGTATGTTGCCGGGAAAAACCAGGGAGGATGAGTATGTGATCTTCTCCGGTCACTACGATCATGTAGGTGTTGGCAAAGCGGTAAATGGTGATTCCATTTTTAATGGTGCCAATGATGATGCTTCAGGTATTACAGCCGTTATCCAGCTTGCTCAACAATTTGCTTCTATAAAAAATAATGAGCGGACGCTGCTATTTGTTGCCTTTACTGCCGAAGAAGTGGGCGGCTTTGGATCACAATATTTTTCCAAACAGGTAAACCCAGGTAAGGTAGCGGCGATGTTCAATATTGAAATGATAGGAACAGAAAGTAAGTGGGGGAAAAATTCAGCCTATATTACTGGGTTTGAAAAAACGGATATGGGTACTATGTTGCAAAACAACCTGCAGGGAACCGGTTTTACTTTTCATCCTGATCCATATCCTGAGCAGGATTTATTCTATCGCTCGGATAATGCCACACTGGCTAAACTCGGCGTGCCGGCTCATACCATTTCCACTTCAAAAATGGATAATGAACCCAATTACCATAAAGTAAGCGATGAAGTAAAAACATTGGACATGGAAAATATGGCCATGATTATCCGATCAATTGCACTGAGCGCAAATACAATTGTTGCCGGAAAAGATACCCCTTCAAGGGTAAAAAAAGAAGAACTGAAGTGAGGATAGCAAATCTCCCGGTTGGTAACGAATGGGGTGAGGAAACACCAGGAGCCAAAATTTTTAATTAGTATTGGGCGATACTATTTTTTAAATTTACATTGGATGCCTACGGTATTTTATTTTAGAGGATATCGGTTCTTTTTTTTTAGCAGGGAGAACGAGGAACCTGTTCATATCCATATAGAAAAGGGGAAGCATCAGCAAAGTTTTGGTTATTTCCAGATGTCAGGGAAGCATACGCTTATGGATTTACAGGAAAACAGAGAAAGGAGATGGAACAGATCATTGTCGATAATCTTGACACACTAAAAAAAGCATGGCATGAGCATTTCAAATAAGATACAAAATAAAAGATCCTCCGACCCTTTTGATATTCTGATCTTTGAGAAAGGAGTAAGAATCAAGAATGTGATGATTGATAAAGAACTTGATCTTATGATCATTATTTTGAACAATGGCTTCGTAATTAAAGAGATGCTTTCGGATTACCCATCTCTTAAAAAAGCTACTGTGAAAAATCTTAATAATTGGAGAATTATTTCGGGAGGCATTGGAATTTCCTGGGAAAAAATTAATGAAGATCTTTCGCTTAAGGGGTTCCTAAAAAATGGGGCCCTAAATGAAACCCTTAGATTATTGCAGGGGAAAGGTTCCATGAAAAAATTAATAGCCTGATCTCAATTTAAACTTTAACCGCCACTGAATGCACGGCATCACTCATCTCTTTGATCAGCGATGCATCTTTCTCAATGGCATTGCCCACCACTATTACATCGGCACCGGCTTTACAATTCAGGTAGGCTTTTTCCGGATCAAGAATACCACCACCAATCACTAGCGGAGAAGAAATATTTTTTGCCACCGCTTCAATCATACTTTCGCTAATTGCCCTCTTGGCGCCACTGCCCGCATCCATATAGATTAATTTCATTCCCAGCATTTCGCCGGCCATAGCCGTACACATGGCGATTTCATTTTTATCCGCCGGCACAGGCGAAGCATTGCTGATATAAGAAACGGTAGTGGGAGCACCGCCGTCAACAACAATATACCCGGTGGACATGATCTCCAACCCGCTTAACCGGACAAAAGGTGCTGACACCACATGCTGACCGATTAATAGCTCAGGATTGCGGCCTGAGATTAATGATAAATATAAAAGAGCGTCGGCGTATTTGCTGATCTGGCTGGGGCTGCCGGGGAAAAGGATAACTGGGATAGAGCAGTTTTGTTTTATATGTTGCACACATTCATCCAGGTGGTTAGAAATAACCAAACTGCCTCCTACCAATAAATAATCGACTTTGGCTGAAACAGATAAATCCGTCAATTCGTCCAGCATGGCTTTGTTAACCTTATCGGGGTCAATGAGTACGGCAAAAGATTTTTTTCCCTGCTTTTTCTTTTCAATCAATGATTGGTAAATAACTGACTTCATCCGGTACCGGTTAGTGAACTGCAAAAATGCAAAAAGTTTTTGGCTTTTAACGAGTTAATTTACAAAGCATTTACGCTTTTGTGATGGGTATAGATTTCAAAAAATAAAAAAACGAAAGCGTGTAAAATATTATTCTTTTACAGACGCAGATTGGCGCCCACCTGCCAAACCTGGTTATTGCAAAGAGAAAGTCCGCCAGTTCCAGCCGTTGGTCCACACATTGGTTGAAGAGGCTAAAGCCTGTGATACTAAAAGATATAGGAAGAAACTTTTATAATATTAAAAGACTTTTCTGCAATCATGTTAGCTGAATATGAGTCCTGTCTTCAGCAATACAAGAATATGTAATTTGAAGCCTGAGGGTTTATTCTCTATCTGAGTACTTCACCTGAAAACTGCCAATAAAATTGAATGAACAGTGGAGATTACTTATCAGCAGCATAGCTCAGCAATAAGTAAAATTGAGTATATAAACTCTACCCCGTCTGACAGTGGATATCTTGCCAGAGTTATTTTCCCGGATGGACTAATCACTAACAATAAAAATCTTCTGCAATACTGCAATGTCCTGTTTGCACAGGCAGATATTATAACTATGGATATGCGACTGATTGAATGGGTTTATTATTTTAATCTCAATTTCAAACAGCTTGCTAGTTGCTATATGTGTAAGGATGCCGGCTGCATACATTGGGTTTGTCTTTTTGACCACAAAACCTGTATTTATTTAATTATGCTAGTGCCACCTTTCATTTCGGGGCGTCCTTTGAAGAAAACCGCTGCACTTTTGGGCGCAATTGTAAATTTAATAAAAACTGAGCGATGAAGTATACTAAAGGTCGAATGTGGGTTCTTTTAACTTCCCTGGGTATTGCAATTAGTTGCACAAGAAAAAATTCCGTCCCTGCACCAAATCCTCCATCCGGATTGGCTGAAACCAATTTAATTAAACTTGAAGATGCTTTAAAGCATACTGATACTGGTTTCATAAACCTTGTAAATAGAGTCAGAGGTAGTATAGGAAGGAACGGGCCGGGAAGTAAAGTGATCTGGAGCAGAAAAAATGATTATAGCCTGGGCTTATTCGTTTCTGCTAATCATGTGTACGGAATTAATACATGGCCTTCGCTTAATGAAGAATTTATTGATATCTCTGCCATTAAAAATGGAATATTTCTTGGTTCCCAGATACCCCCTGCAAATGGTAGTATCCATATAGCAAATGAACTTATTGCAAATTTTGGTCTCTATCATCCGTATATACCATCAAATGCCACCAATACCAGCATTCTTCCAAAAGATGATTTTTACCTGGGTATTCTCGATAACCAAAGGATTATAGATAATGGTTTAGGCAACTATCCCAACCATGTTCAAACTTCTATACCTCTGCAAATGTATGACCCGGGCAACAGGACACTTGCTGCCAAAACCTGGTCTATTGCAGATGCCAATGAAATGGTCATTGCCATTGGATATCCACAGGACAAAATCACTTATCCAAATGGTGCAATTGCTACAGGTAAAATCTTTTCGGATACTATAGCTGAAAATATGATTCAGGCCTTAAAACAAAATGGCGATGCCGAAGGAGATATTCCATACAATCCTGAAGTAGAATTTCTGGCTGGCGTAAATGCTGTTGCTGGTTTGAGCGGCGGAGGGGTGTTTAATATCAATGGCCAATTACTGGGTATTATGGTAAGAGCAACCAAACTGAATGGTAAACCAGTTTTAAGGGTTGTACGGATCACTTATATAAAACAAAAAATAAATGCTTTTTATAATGCGCTGCCTGATTTTCAAAAAAACAAGATCAGGCCATTTATTATTGGTGAATTATGAAGCAACTGTTTTTTTCATATTTCTCCGGGGCCTTCCTTAACCTATCAAAAAGCATGCATAGTAGTGAAGTTTTGATTGATATATAAGTTACAGGATTTGGTTTAAGATGCAGGCTATTTAAAATAATAACAAAATGAAGTCAAGGGTTATTTTAATCATATTAATTTTTAGTTCATTGGCAGGCTTATCGCAGCCATTGAAAATATTTGCCGATTCCGTCCGGCAGCATTATAATATTCCTGAAATAAGCTATGCCGTTATTTCTTCGAAGCAAATATTTGAATTGGAAGCTTTAGGATTGCATTCGGTTAGCTTGAAGGATGCAGCCACATTAGAAGACCGGTTTCATATCGGCTCTAATACAAAAGCAATGACAGCTTACATGATTGCCAGGTATGTGGAAAAAGGAAAATTAAAATGGACAACTGAATTTTTTACGCTATTCCCGGAATGGAAAAGTGGCTCAAAACCTGAATATTACAATATGACTCTTCAGGATCTGTTGTCGCACAGGGCAGGCATACAGGCTTTCCAGGGCGAAGATGATGCGGCGATTCCTGAATTTACCGGTACCCCGAAAAAGAAAAGAGAAGCATTTGGAGAATTTGTATTGACCCTAAGCCCCGCTGATCATGACCCTACCAATAAGTTCTTTTATTCAAATGCCGGATACACCCTGGCTACATTAATGCTGGAAAAAGTTACTGGTAAAAGCTGGGAAGAATTAGTTGAAAAAGTTTTTAATAAGGATTTGAAATTGAACGTTAAGATTGGATGGCCCGACAATCAAAGCAAAAAGGATACCTGGGGGCATTCATTTGAAAATGGCAAATTAAATCCAATTCCATCAGATACCGCTTTTAATTTGGACTATACAGAGCCGGCTGGAGACATCAATATCCGGTTAAAGGATTATATCCGGTTTATTCAACTGAACCTGAATGGCCTTGCTGGTAACAACAATTATCTAAAAGCATCCACTTACAATTTTATTCATAATGGAATTGAAGACTATTCACTGGGATGGTTTAATATAAAAGAAAATGGCAAGGAATTTTCAACCCATTTTGGAACAGCTGGCACTTATTATTCGCTTGTGCAAATAGACAGGATTCATAACAAAGCGTATATCATATTTACAAATTCATTTAGTGATGATACTGTACAGGGTGTAAGATTGTTGATGCGGAAGTTAAAAGAAAAATATATTGAGTAACCGGCCGTCCTGGCCAGCATAAAAACAGTAAACTCGTTTTTTAGAATATAATTGTATTTCTTAACCAACGTCAATATTTTTTATTTGTTGATGGATTTGCTTTGCACTTTCTAATTATTTCAAAATTTAATTTTAATGAAACGGATAAGTGCAATAATTATACTTGTATTGATTTTCTTATGCAATATGCATGGGCAGGATTTTGATCAAACAATAAGAGGCGTGGTTACCGATGTAGATAGCCGGCTGCCAATAGCCGGGGCTACTGTGGCTCTCGCAGACAATGGTTCCGTTGCCGGGGCAATCACTGATAAAGAAGGGAACTTTAGTTTGAAGCATGTGCCTGTGGGCAGAGTGACGTTGCATATTTCGTATATCGGATTTGAAAAGATCATCATTCCTGATATTGTAGTGAACTCAGGTAAAGAAGTGGTGCTCACCATTTACATGCAGGAAGCTGTGGTACAATTGAAAAATTTGGTGATAACTTCTGAAAAGAGTAAGGGCAAAGCTCAGAACGATATGGCAATAATAAGTGGCCGGTCCATTTCACCTGAACAAACCAATCGGTATGCAGGAGGCTTTAATGACCCTTCAAGAATTCTTTCCAATTTTGCAGGTGTAACGAGTTCACAGGATGGCAGCAATGATATTATCGTACGGGGCAACTCCCCGAAATATATTCAATGGAGACTTGAGGGGATACAGATTACAAACCCCAATCATTTTTCTGATCAGAGTTCTGTAGGCGGCTCTATCAGTGCACTGAATAATAATTTACTGGCAACGTCTGATTTTTATACTGGTGCTTTTTCTGCCGAGTATGGCGATGTGCTTTCTGGTGTATATGATGTAAAGCTTCGGCAGGGCAATAATGAAAAGTGTGAATCAACATTGGGATTTGGGATTATCGGTACAGAACTTACGGTGGAAGGGCCATTTAAAAAAGGATACAAAGGGTCTTATTTAGTTAACTACCGGTATTCCACTATTTCATTGCTCAGCAAGCTTGGCCTGTTCGACGAGTTAAATGGCTCTTTAAACTTTCAGGATGCAGCTTTCAAAGTTGTACTTCCAACAAAAAAAATAGGATTGTTTTCATTTTTTGGTTTGGGAGGCATCAGCAACTTTCTTTTTAAAGACGTTAGCCCTGCACTGTGGCAAACGCCGGGTAACCGATATATAAGGAATAAAACCGGAGAGGATTATAAAAAGGGGTCTCACTTACTCAACCTGGGCATGAATCACACATTAACACTTAATAAGAAAAGTCATATTAATACAGCGTTAGCATATTCGAGTGAAGGGATAAAGGATGACGTCTTTGAAAACTTTCTGTTTAAAATTTATAACAGCAGCGGTGAATATGTTAGAGATTCGGTTGTGAATAGTGTGTTGAATTTTAATGGCCGCCTTATTAAATCAACCTATAGAGGTGAAATTACTTACAGCAACAAAATAAACGCAAAACATAAGATCCAGGTGGGCTCTAAATATGCTTTACTCAATTATGATTTCAAACAAAGCATGTTCAGGGACAGCACGTCAGCAAGGTTTACAATGGTTGATTTTAATGAAAATGTAGGGACGGTGAGAAACTTCGTAAGCTGGAAGTACAGGGTGAATGAAAAAATTACTTCTGTAATTGGTGTGCAGAATATGAATGTACTACTGAATAAAAAAAGTACGTTTGAACCCAGGGTTGCTGTAAACTGGAAACTCAATAATACCAGCTCCTTAAATGGCGGATATGGCAATCACAGTACAATGGAAAGTATTCAACACTATTTTTCAAAAGTAGAATTGCCCAACGGAAATATCATTGAACCTAATAAAGACCTGGACTTGTTAAAGGCACATCATTTTGTGCTAGGCTATGAAAAGCGTTTAAATAAAAATATGATGGTAAAACTGGAAACATATTATCAGAAACTATATAACCTGCCCGTAGCAAATTCAGATTCAAATCTATTTGCAACTATTAATGAAGGGCTTGAATTTCAATATGTAGATTTGGTTAATAAGGGTACTGGTGAAAACTATGGAATTGAATTGACAGTTGAACGTTTCTTTAAAAATAATTATTACTATCTGGTTAATGCTTCTGTTTATAATTCAACATAT
>JBPPMM010000072.1:0-1967 GCA_051306075.1 Chitinophagaceae bacterium | reverse complement strand
AAGTACAATAATAGATACTTTGCCCTAACAAGAAAGAGTTTAAAGGCATAGTGGAATTTTTCCTCAATAAAATCGGAGAATTCATATTAGGTAATAAGTACACCAATAGTTGTCGCATTGGGGCTAAAGCCCCTTGTGGTCAGAATCTTTCATCCTCCAGCTACTGCCGGAGGTAATCGATGGGTTTGTTTATAGCCCACGATTTTAATCGTGGGAAAAAGGGAACCATAAACCATTCCAACCGTTTCAACGGTTTTTTATTCAGCCAGAAAATAAAAATATTTTGTTTTGGGAATATGAATAAAGAGGAAGGTTTTTAAAAGAAGCCTCAGATAAGATCTATCGTATAAAACTCTAAAAATACAACTGTTTAGGGGAAATGGTTGAAACCATTTTATAAATACATCATACCTCTAACCCACGATTAAAATCGTGGGCTAATTTTTTCTTTGCGGACTGACCAAAATTTATGCCTGGCCCACAACATTTGTTCCTGATCCCTGAACTGTGCCCTAAACGCTTTTATTTTTGCGTTGAATGACTCTGCCGAAGCGTTTGTGCTCCGGTTATCAAAGTAGTTTAGAATGTTCATATAATGTATTGACATTGTTCTTGCTATTGTATTGAAGCTGCTAAATGCTGCCTGTCTTACTTTTTCATCCCATTTTGCCAATCGTATCAGTGCCGAGGTTTTGTCTTTTGTATTATTGAATATCCAGGATAGGTTTTGGCATAATTTGTATGCCTTTTCTAAATCTGGATAGCGTTCAAAAAGTATTGTGGCTCTTTCTGATTGATTTTCAGTCCATTTACTACTTGATTTATAGAGTAAGTACCTGCTCCTGGCCAGTAATTGTTTTAGTGTATCTCCATTGTGGAGTAGTTCTGGAGTATATTTTGAGGATTTGTTTCTAGCGTATTCTATGGCATCATTCTCAGTATCCAGGGCTTTCCATCTATGCTTGATCCTGATCTCCTGTAGTGCGTCCAATGCCAGTTTCTGGACATGGAAACGGTCTATTACCAAGGTTGCGTTTGGGAATGATTTTTTAACGATGAGTCCCATATTGCCTGCCATATCCAAGGTTATCTCCTTGACCTTTTTTCTTTGTTTTAAAGGGATTTTGTGTAGTATCCCTACAACGGTCTCGGCTTTGGTCCCCTTGACCATCGACACCAAAGCTCCCGACTTTCCTTTTGCTTTTTTATTGGTCAGTATGGTGTATAGATCACCATTGGAAAAAGCTGTCTCATCAAGGGATAGGTGGCTTCCTAAGTTTTGAGCAAACAAGAGCCACTCCTTGGCGTGTCCTTTTTGATCCCAGGCTTTAAAATCACTTAAATAGTCCTTGTACTGCCGCTGCAGACTTCTGGAGCTAACCCCATAGAACTTGGCTACAACCGATGTGCTGGAAGCATTGTTACTGATGGATCTCTTTTAAAAAAGTAGCAAACTCACTAGTGATCCTAGTTCCTTTTGCTACCAATCGCCAATCTCTTGAAACGGCCTTACCTGTATCTTCATCAAGCCATCTGCGCCGTGTTATATGTAGAAAAACGTTTTTTCCTCGTATGGGAAAATCCTGAACCGTGGCCTCTGGAAAGAAGCCCTTGGAATGAAGCTTGGCACCGCTATATCCATCAGGGACTTTGTTTAGTTCCGTAAAATAAAAGTGAAGCTCTTCTCCTTTGATCTCGTGCTTTGTTAAATTAAAATAGGTTACGAGTACTTCGGGAAGTAATAAATTGGCTATAGCTAGTAGTGAATCTGAGGGCATCGAAATCTTTATTTCAAAGTTCCCTCATTTTTAGTTACTCCACAACTTTTTGTGTTGAGCCGTAATTCCCATTGAAAACATTTTATGAACACTCAGTGTATTGTTTTCACTCTTATAAAAATTCCCCGAAATTTTGAAGTGAGGATCATTTTTTTTGACGCATTTCCGCCTCCAGGGAAATATCATTAA
>JBPPMM010000062.1:0-9880 GCA_051306075.1 Chitinophagaceae bacterium | reverse complement strand
TAAAAAAAATTTTGTTATTTCATAATAAACCACATTATCATAAGTACTAAAAAACATAGCAAAAAATCAGAACTCTGAATCGGAGTTATTTAAATTTTTAATTTTTATTAATTCGCTTTTTTGGGGTTCCGGAACATTATTATAATTAAAAGGGCAATGCTTACAACCATTACCGCAACAATAACCCCTTTCCAGAAGATATTTTTCTGTAAATACCAATAATCCGTTATCGTTAATATAATAGTCTACACCTTCAATCCACGGGTTCATCTTTCAATAAGTATTTTAAAGTTTCATCCGTTTCTATTCCCGGCATTTCTTCAGGCAAGGAAAAGCTAAGGTAAAAAATGCGGTTGCTGCCGGCTATGTCCAATGATTCATAATGTGTTTTTATTTTCAGTTCTTCCGTTATACCGCCTTCCCTTGTAACATCGTTAATGTCTGTGTGCAGCTTACATTGAAAAAGATCAATAACTAGTTTGGTAAAACGGTATAATTGTGGACTATCCGTTTTTAAATGTATCAAACCTCCTGGTTTAAGAATTTGCTGATAGAGTCTTAGAAACTTTGGATGCGTTAACCGTTTTTTTGCTTTTGACTGCCGCAGCTGAGGATCAGGAAATGTGATCCATATTGCTTCAATCTCTACAACAGAAAAGTACTGGTTGATCTTATCGATCTGCGTGCGGAGAAAAGCTACATTCTTTAAATTTATTTGCAATGCTTTTTTTGCGCCAACCCAAATCCGGTTGCCTTTCAGATCAATACCTATAAAATTTTTTTCGGGATACAATTTTCCTAATCCTAAAGCATATTCTCCCTTCCCGCAGGCAAGTTCTAAAATTATCGGGTTTTGATTTTTTAAAAATGTATTCCAGTTGCCAGCCATCCCCGCCGGGTACTGCAATACATTTGGAAACGTTTTTATTTCTTCAAAGCGGATTAATTTTTTTTGTCCCATCAGCAATCAAAGATAATTCATGGTGAAACAAGCAGCGATTTTATCAGCACCCGTGCTTCATACAAATATGGCATCCTAATTGGATATTATATAAAAGGAATATATTTTATCAGGGGAGAATTGATATAATCAGTAACCTTTTTAAGATTTAGGAAATGAATAGGTAAATAATTCTACACCCCGGATAAATGTAGCCAGGTTAAGTAAATAGAATGCTCCGTAAAGCTTTAAATGGATAAGGAGGCGGTAGAAATTTTTTTATATTGACAGAGTACCCTTCCCTTTCAGTTACCGTTTAGAAAACGGAAGATACCCTAAGAATGGTTGAGGTAGAGTTGAGGTGTTAAAAAAGAGGATGGCTTGCATATGCAGACCATCCTCTTTTATTATTCATTAAAACTTGGCAAGGATACCAATTCCTACCAGCGATTTTAATTGTAATGCGGCGCCATTATCATTTTTACCAAAGAGCCTGGTGTCGTCATCATAAATCATATCTACGCTCCAGCTGACAGAAATTATTTTTGACAATTTTACATTCAGGATATTAGTAAAATATAAGTCAACGTTTTGCGGGTTTCTTTTATAATTTGAAAAAAGGTCGAGCCTGGTTTTATAAGTAACATTCTTATTAAATTCTTTCTGGTAATTGACAGAGGCAAATGCACCGAATTCACCATTGGAATGTTTACCCGGATCAACACCATATAGTCCCCTTGCAGATAGTGTATCGTCCTTTACAATAGCCCACCTGGCTGTAAGGGGTGATACAAAAATGGAAAGATCAGCATTGGGTTTGTAATCCAATCCCGGGCTTATAAGAATGTAAGCTGGTGAAAGGAATGCGGAAGAAAGCGTTTTTCCACCCGTGTCATCATAAGAATATCCTTTAAAAAGCTGGGAGCGGAAATTAAATAAGCCAGCCAGGTTTAGTTTGGAATTCAAAGCATAACCATATTTGGATAGCAGGTCGATGCGGTCATCATTTTTTCGGTTGCCGAGGCTGGTGGTTTTTACAAAACCCAGGTTAAAATCAAATGCATTGTCCCAACTATGCTTTTCATCTTTATAAAATGCAAATAAACTAAACAGGGAATTGATAGAAAGCGAGAAATCTTCACCACCAGCAGCCCAATTGCTCAGCGATCCTTGTGAAATGTTTAAACCATATAAACCTCCCTTTTTCCAGGCTTTGGGAATTGTGTCATTGGGGTCTTTTTTTATGGATCGTGATGTTGCTTTTTTCAGGTCTTTAACGGTTTCATCCTGGGCAATGGCTAACATAACTGAAAATACAGAACAGAGTAAAAATATTTTTTTCATTATAAATATTTTGGAAAATAAAAGAGAAATTATGGAATAAAAATTAAGCGGATCAATGGCTCTAATTTTTTAAGATTCCGGAGATTTTTACAAATGGCAGGCACCCGGATTTTTTTCAAACTTTTCAAAGGTAAGGAAGTCAACCGTAATAAATAACTAATTAAATTAGCCAATATATACTAATATAATTAGTATTTTGCGTCTCCTTATGTATCTCAACTGTAAAACTTATTTCTCCTTCAGATACGGAACATTTTCAACCCGGCAGCTTGTGGATAGCGCATTGAATAATGGTATCAGCGCCATGGCCCTTACGAATATTAATTCCACCTGTGATATATGGGACTTTGTTCAGTATTCCCAGGCCGCAGGGATCAAGCCCATTCCCGGGGTTGAAGTACGAAATGGTGATGAACTTCTTTATATACTGCTTGCAGCTACCAAAAAAGGCCTCAGATGGATAAATGAATTTTTATCTTTTCATTTACTGAAAGCACTGAACTTTCCCTTATCAACGGATGATACATCTTTTTTTGATGATAGCTGGGATGGCTTTGTCATTTTTCCATTGGGTGCAAAGTCACCGGAGAAATTGTTGCAAAACGAACGTATAGGCATATTACCCCGGGAGCTTACAAAATTATTTGGGACAGACATAAAACTTCATGCTGATAAGTTTGTAGTACGCCAGCCCGTTACCGTGCAGAATGAAACCTATCATTCTTTGCACCGGCTTCTAAGAGCCATTGATAAAAACACCTTGTTATCCAAACTGCCTGCTGAAACAGAAGCCTCAAAAGATGAAGTATTTGTTTCTCCTTCGTATTTGCTTGAAAAATTCCGGCAATTTCCTTTCATCATTACCAACACGTATAAATTAATAGATGCCTGTAATATCAACATCGATTTTCATTCAGATAAAAATAAAAGATCCTTCAGCGCAACAGTGGATGATGACCGGGTGTTATTGGAAAAACTGGCCACCGATGGATTTACTGCCAGGTATGGCAAAAAGAATAAGGTAGCTGAAGAGCGACTAAAAAAAGAATTGAAGATCATTAATGATCTTGGTTTTAACGCCTATTTCCTGATCAACTGGGATATTATCCGTTATGCACAATCGAGGGGCTTTTATTATGTAGGGCGGGGAAGCGGCGCCAATTCAATAGTGGCATATTGCCTGCGCATCACGGATGTAGATCCGGTTGAACTCAATTTATTTTTTGAACGTTTCCTGAATCCTCATCGTACTTCACCTCCCGATTTTGATATTGATTTTTCGTGGACCGACCGGGATGAAGTGATTGATTATGTTTTTAAACGGTATGGAAAAAACTTTGTAGCGCTGCTTGGCTCCTATTCCACTTTTCAGCGAGATGCTATTGTTCTGCAATTGGGAAAAGTATTCGGATTGCCGGTTGAAGAAATAAAAACGCTGCAACGAACCATGAAGCCAGCCGATAAAATTCAACGCCTGATTCTGCAGTATGGATCACTCATGAAAAACTTTCCCAACAATCTTTCTATTCATCCATGCGGCATGCTGATAGCAGAAGAAACTATACATCAGTATGCCACGCTGTTTATGCCGCCCAAAGGTTTTCCAACAGCGCAAATAGACATGTTTGTAGCTGAGAATATCGGCCTGAATAAATTCGACATTCTCAGTCAACGAGGATTGGGGCATATTAAAGAAAGTATGCGACTCATAAAAGAAAACCAGGGCATAGACATCAATATTCATGCGTTTAAAAAATTTCGCAACGACGAGGCTATTAAAAAGCAAATCCGCGATGCCAATACTATCGGGTGTTTTTATATTGAGTCGCCCGCTATGCGCCAGCTGCTGAAGAAGCTATGTTGTGACGATTATATCACCCTGGTAGCTGCCAGCTCCATCATTCGTCCCGGTGTGGCCCAATCGGGTATGATGCGGGAATATATTTACCGGTATCATAACCGCGATAAAATTGTTTACCTGCATCCCCTGTTTGAAGAACACCTGGGTGAAACATTTGGTGTGATGGTTTTCCAGGAAGACGTGATCAAGATTGCGCATTATTTTGCCGGGCTGGATTTAGGCGAGGCAGATATTTTAAGGCGGGCTATGAGCGGAAAGTATCGTTCTAATAACCAGTTTCAGCTAATAAAGGAAAAATTCTTTGCTAATTGTAAAAAGCTAAACCATCCCGACACGCTGGCGGCAGAAGTATGGCGACAGATGGAAAGTTTTGCCGGTTATAGTTTTAATAAAGCACATTCCGCTTCATTCGCTGTTGAGAGTTATATGAGCCTTTACCTGAAAACCTATTACCCGAAAGAATTCATGGTGGCAGTCATCAATAATTTTGGAGGTTTTTATTCCCGCGAATTATATTTTCTTGAATTATTAAAAACAGGAGGAAACATTCAGCCTCCCTGTGTGAATAAAAGCGATGAATACACAAACATACAGGGTAACGAGGTCTATACAGGATTCATACATATCAAAGGATTGCAGAATAAGCTGATCGAAACTATTTTAATAGAAAGAAAATTAAATGGCCCATATCAACACCTGCAGGATTTTATTGAAAGAACCAATGCCGGTCTTGAACAACTGAATACACTCGTCAGCATTGGGGCTTTCCGCTTTACGAATAAATCAAAAAAGCAA
Organism: Chitinophagaceae bacterium; assembly: GCA_051306075.1. Classification (GTDB taxonomy): domain Bacteria; phylum Bacteroidota; class Bacteroidia; order Chitinophagales; family Chitinophagaceae; genus Terrimonas_B. Next base: position 4,940 of record JBPPMM010000062.1, on the reverse strand, counting down.
TTGTTATGGGAAGCGAATTTTCTTCAAAAAAAGAATCAGCCGGAATTACATGCTTCCCCGGTACTTTTTGAAGAATCCCCCCTGGCATTTACGTTGCCTCAACTCATTGACCATCGGCTCGATGATCTTTATGATGAAATAGAGATCCTCGGATTCACTCTGTCCAATCCTTTTGCCCTGGTTGATGATGATCCCTCACATTATGTCATGGCCCGCGATCTTTATAAACACCGGGATAAAGAGATCACGGTGCTTGCCTACTTTATTGCCCGGAAACATGTAGTGACCAAGCACAATGACGAAATGTTTTTTGGCACTTTTGTCGATTCGGAATTGAACTGGATCGACACGGTTCATTTTCCGGACGCCGCACGGAATTATCCCTTGCATACGGGCGGCTTTTACCGGATGACGGGCAAGGTGGTGGAGGATTTTGGAGTTGATAGCCTTGAAGTGCATAAAATGATACGGGTAGGATATAAGCAGCGTAGCTATGCAAATCTTGTATAATGCTATTATCGAAGGAAAGACATATTGCCCATTTGGATCTCGACGCTTTTTTTGTATCCGTAGAGCAGTTACGCAATCCAAAATTGCAGGGAAAGCCTTTGCTTATTGGGGGTAATAATGACCGGGGTGTAGTGGCAGCATGCAGCTATGAAGCAAGAAAGTTTGGGATTCATAGTGCTATGCCTATGAAAGCGGCATTGAGGCTTTGCTCTGATGCTATCGTGGTAAAAAGCGATTTTGAAGCGTATAGTAAATACTCAAGGTTGGTTACCGATGTGATAAAAGATTCGGTACCGCTGTTTGAAAAATCATCCATAGATGAATTTTACATTGACCTTACCGGCATGGACAAATTCTTTGGATGCAGTCAATTTACCGTTGAATTAAAAAAGAAAGTTTTAAAGGAGAGTGGGTTGCCTTCTTCTTATGGCCTGGCATCAAATAAACTTATTAGTAAAGTTGCAACAAACGAAGTAAAACCCAACGGGCAACTGGAAATCCCTTTTGGCTGTGAGAAAAATTTCCTGGCTCCTTTAAGCATAATGAAAATACCCGGCATAGGCAAGGAAACAGGGTATAAGTTATTAAAAATGGGCGTGGAAACCGTTAAGACTTTAAGCGAAATACCCATAGAAATGATGCAAAACCTGATGGGGAAAAACGGCAGTGAACTTTGGCGAAGAGCAAATGGGATTGACGAGTCACCTGTCATTCCCTTTCGGGAACAAAAATCTATTTCAACTGAAAAAACTTTCCAGCAAGATACCATTGATGTCAACTTTCTTCAAAGTGAACTGGTAAGAATGACAGAAAAATTAGCCTATGAGTTACGCAAACAAAACAGGCTTGCCGGATGTGTAACTTTAAAAATCCGTTATTCGGATTATGAAACCCATGATATACAGCGTTCGGTTCCATATACTAATGCCGATCATCTATTGCTTAAAACGGTGAAAGAACTTTTTATCCGCCTGTATGAGCGCCGGGTGCTGGTGCGACTGGTGGGCATCCGGTTTACCAACCTCATTGCAGGAACTTACCAGATCAACCTTTTTGAGGATACCCAGGAAACAATTAAACTTTACCAGGCTATTGATAGTGTGAAAAAACGATTTGGAGAAAAGTTGCTGGTACGGGCAATTGGGATCAGTTAATTTCCAAAAGAGGCAGATCTTCATATTCGCAGGTTTCCATAGGATCCAAGGCTTCCCTGAAATCTTTGGCAATGGGGTATGCTTCCATTAACTCAGCAGGAAACTGGTAACCTGCAACCTCGGATATCCGTTCTTCACTAATGTTTCCAAAAAGCCATTCCCAGGCAAGGTCTTCTGTAAGGATGCATGGCATCCTCTTTTTACTATTATGAACCTGCTCCATTAATGAATTGGCAGCTGTAGTAAGGATAGAAAATGTTTCCGTGTACTCGCCCGTCGACCGATCAGTCCATGGAGTCCAGATACCCGCCAGGTACCAATACTCTTTGCCTTTCACCTTAATTCTGTAAGGATACTTAATCGCCGTTTTCAAAGGTTTGCCCGTACGTTTTCCGATTGGAAAAATGTGCCTCCATTCATAAAATCCTGTTGACAACACAAGGCATCTGCGGTGCAATGCAGCGTCGCGGTACATTTTTCGTGGTAATAAAATCTCCTCTGAAACGGCATTCAGAGTGATAAGGGGTTGTTGCCACTGGCCATTTTCTTTTTTATATCCTGTACGAAAACGTAAAACCGCTTCACGGTCGGCCAGGTAAGAAGGGATAAAACCCCATTCCATTTGTACTATTTCAAAATCATTTGCATTTTCAACACGCTTTAAAACAGGGGCGGTACCATATTCAAAGCCTATATGAAGGGGCTTCGCTAAAAAATCATATTTAGCTACCAGTTTTTCTAAATGCTTCAGCCGGATATACTCCTCGTGTACCACTTTGGTTCCATTATAATAACACATTTGTAACTATTTCTTTGACTTAAGATATGTTTCAATCAAGGCTCCTACTCCTTCCGCTTCTTTTTGTCTTCCTTCAGGAACAGAGGTCCAGAATTTGGTCGCATTAAAATCATTTGCCCTGGCAACCACAATCACAGGCCTGGGGCTATCAAAGGTCACACGAAAGGCGATGTATCCGGGCAAGTTCAGTCGTTGTGCTATCATCTTCACGCCATTAAGTTCCAATTCAAATATTTCATCAGGCTTCGACATCCTGAGATTCAAGTTACTAAAATCTGGTTTTTAAAATCGACAAGTATTCTCTGCCAAGCTCAAATCTTCTGGGCAAAGGATACCTCAGTTTAACAACAAAGCCTGTAGATTAATCTGGAAACGAAGTGGGGAAAATGGAAATACATACATTAAACCATTTTTGACTATTTCTTAAATTAGCAAAAGCTGTAATGAATAAGTTTAGAAGAAAATCAGGTTACCGAAAATGCCTGAAATGAGATCATATAAGGGCAAAAAAAAACCTGTAAACCCAAGGTTCACAGGCATAACAATCACATGAGAAAGAGAGCTGTAGGGGGAGGGATCGAACCTCCACGAGGCGGTTAGCTATAACACAAAGAGTTAGTGGTCAATCCTGGTCGGCCTGACGGTCGGCTCTATGTTACGTTTGTACCGTTATCCTCACCCCCGAGACGAGAGGGCATGTCTGCCAAAAATTTCATCACCCCACAGTATTTCGGATTAATTGATCCTGTAATCCGGCTTAAAGAACTTTGATAAGACAAATATAGGCCTAACTGCCTTTTCATTCCAAATTATTCAATAATTATTTTGAAATTATAGAAATATTTCAAATATTTGTATGATTGAGTAAATAAAATTCAAAACTAAACCCTCAAATGTCAGCTAAATTAAATCTCGACAAATTAGATCTGGACATTATTCATAACATGATGGAAAATGCGGAAGTGTCATACGCCGATTTAGGAAAGAAATTATTTGTTTCCGGCGGTACCATCCATGTTCGTATTAAAAAACTGCAGGAAGCGGGCATCGTTAAAGGTACCAGGTTGAAGGCAGATTTGAAGCAATTGGGATATGATGTTATCGCTTTTATCGGTATTTATCTTAAGGAAAGTTCACTCTATGACACCGTGGCTAAAGACCTTCAAAAAATACCTGAGATCGTCCGGTTGAACTATACCACCGGAAACTATAGCATGTTTGCTGAGATCGTTTGTAAAGACATTACACAACTAAGGTTCGTGTTGCATGATCAATTGCAAAAGATTAAGGGCATTGAAAGAACAGAAACATTTATTTCGCTGGATGAAAGTTTCAACCGCAATGTAAAAGTAGTAAGCTAATAAAAGGGTTGAAAAAACAAATCCCTATTAATTAAGAAAATGCTACTGGTTTTTTCGGCGCCCAAAATGTATATCATGATATCATTATCAATTCTAAAGTTTTCCTCTTACATTCAGCGCATCTCTTAATCCGTTGCCTAATAAATTAAAGGCTAATACCAATATCATAATAGCGAAACCCGGCGCCAGTGCAAGCATAGGGTTTTGCGTAATTATAAAATTATAATTTTCTTTTATCATCAATCCCCAACTAGGTTGAGGAGGTTGAACACCTACCCCAAGGAAACTTAATCCTGCTTCAATAACGATTGCGGATGCAAAGTTTGAGGCGGCTATCACCATTACTGGTCCCATAATGTTTGGCCAGATATGCCTTACAATGGTGCGAAAATGAGAGAAGCCCAAAGCCCGGGTAGCCTCTATGTATTCAAATTCCCTGGCAGCAAGTACCTGGCCTCTTACAAGACGGGCAACACTGACCCACATTGTTAAACCTACGGCAATAAACACTTGCAGGAAACCCTTACCTAATGCCAGAGTTATGGCAAAAACTAAAAGCAAAGTGGGAATGCTCCAAATTACATTAATGAACCACATTATCAGGTTGTCTGTATTACCCCGATAATACCCTGCCAGCGAACCCAATATTAATCCAATAGATAATGAAATAATTACAGTGATCAATCCCACACTCAGGCTGACCCGCGTACCAATTATGAGCCGGCTAAGAATGTCCCGGCCAAATTTATCGGTGCCCAGCAAAAAGTTTGTTTGTTGTATAGGTTGATCAGGCAAATCCTTCTTTGCGAATGCCAGCCTTTCGCTCAATCCCTCATCTATATATTTTTCAACAAGGATACTATCTCCTTTTTCTTCAGCGCTTACAACAGGAATAAAATAATAAGGATCTTCTTTTCCATAAACAATACGTGAAAAAAACCCTACGGATGCAATTTCCTTTTCTTTTTTTAGCCTGATAAAGCGTTGCGTAAAGCCTGGCTTATTACCGGCTATTTCCAATATGATCCGATTGCCAAAAGGGGAAGAATCAGGAGCTATAAAATAGGCGAAAATCGCAATAAATATTGTAAGAAAAATAACGACAAGCCCAAATAA
>JBPPMM010000703.1:0-3454 GCA_051306075.1 Chitinophagaceae bacterium | reverse complement strand
GCGTTGCCTTAATGACCCGAAAAATTCCCACAAACTAAGCCGACCGCCATTTATAACTAATGCCCTATATGCTGTTGATCATATCACTTTTATTAACGAAGATATGCAGGGCCATATCTGGATCGGCACTTACGCAGGTGGCATCAACCGGTATAACCCGGCTACAGAAACTATGGAACACTTTGGAATATCAGGGGAAGGACCACACAAAATAGATAAAAACGACTACTGGGGCCTTCTTAAAACAAAAGATAATTTATTATGGGCTTCAGGTTGGGAACCGGCAAATGACAACCAGGTATTATATAAGATTTCTACCTTACCCAACCGGTTTAATTATTCACAACTCGGAAAAGCAGTGGAAGCCTTTGGACAGGATGCCGACGGCATTATGTTATTTGGCACCAACAGTGGATTGCTGCAAAAAAATAATAAGGATAGTTTTTTTGCAGAAATTTATAAAGATGTTTCCAATAATTTTATCACCCACCTGGAACATGATTCACTTAATAATTTATGGATATCTACCCTGAATGGTCTTTACGCTTATAATAAAAAAGCTAATACATTTATCAGCTTCAGACATGACGATAAAAACAGTAATAGTATTTCTTCTGATGCTGTATTTGTTACACAACTGAATGGAAACGAAACAATGTTGATTGGTACCAACCGGGGACTGGATTTATTGAATACCGTCACTGGTATTCTTAAACATTATACACATGACCCCAAGGATTCCGGAAGTATCAACGCCGATAGAGTTACCAGTATTAAAAAAGACAGGTCAGATAATATCTGGGTTGGAACTGCAAAAGGTCTGAACCGTTTTGATCAGAACTCAGGTAAATTTAGTGATGGTTTAGAAGTAAATAGCTCAGCTATCTTTTTCATTTTTGAGGATAGCCGTAACAGGGTTTGGGTAGGCACCTACAGATCCGGTCTTTATGTTTACAACAGTCAATCAGATAATTTTTCACTGTTTAGCGATTCCACCAACCTCATAAATAGTAACATGCTTGTTAGGGGAATGACAGAAGATAAAGAACATTTGTTATGGCTAAACACCGATATTGGATTTATTCAATTAAACCCCGAAACAAAAAATGCTGTCCTGTTTGGAAGAAGCTGGGGGATAGATCCTAAAATTACATTTAAGAATGGGTTTACTTCTTCGCAGGGTGAACTTTTTTTTGGCGATAGAGCAGGTTATTATCATTTCCAGCCACAGGAGTTTGAAAAGAAAAGTGGATTCGCTCCGCCTCCCTACATCAGTAAATTTTTTATAAGCAATAAACAGTTAATACCGGGAACAGACAAAATTCTGCCTCAATTCCTTTCGCAAACTGAAAAAATAACGCTTACTCATAATCAAAATAATTTCGCTTTTGAATTTAATAACATAGATTTTATTACACTTGAATCAGAAAAAAATCTTTTATATAAACTTGACAACTATGACGATGCCTGGAGAAAAAGTAACGGTGAAAAAAAGGCCTATTATTATAATGTACAACCTGGAAAATATGTTTTTAGAGTGAAGGCAGCGAACAGCATCGGCATTTGGGCAGAGAAGAGTATGAGCATCATCATCATGCCACCCTGGTGGAGTACATGGTGGTTCAGAATTGCAGCTTTAATTTTTGTGGTAGCTCTTTTATACGGTTTAATTCGTTGGCGTCTGAATGAAAAATTCATCAGGCAACTGGAACTTTCGGAAAAGGAAAAAAAATTAGCTGGTCTGCAGCAGCAGAAAACGGAACTCGAAATACAAGTGCTGCGTGCACAGATGAATCCGCATTTCATTTTTAATTGTCTCAGCTCGATCAACAGGTTCATCTTAAAAAATGAATCAGAAACCGCTTCGGATTATCTAACCAAATTTTCCAGGCTGATCCGGATGGTGCTGAATAATTCCAATAAACCCCTGATCATTTTAGAAGATGAACTGGAAATGCTCCGCCTGTACCTTGACCTGGAAAGATTGCGCTTCAAAAACTCTTTTGACTATAGTATTAGTTTTCGTAACAATTTTGATGCGGCGTTTATTTACATTCCACCCCTGCTGTTGCAGCCCTTTACCGAAAATGCTATCTGGCATGGCCTGATGCACAAAGAAGGTCAGGGCAACCTGGATATTTCTTTCGAAATTGAGAATAATATGCTGAACTGCTATATTATCGACAATGGCATTGGACGAAAGGAGGCGGAAGCCTTAAAAAGCAAATCAGCAGAAAAACAAAAATCAATGGGAATGCAAATTTCGGCTGAACGACTTGCCTTGCTCAATAATGATGTGGAACAAACCGTTTTCAGCGTTGAGGACCTGGCCGATGCAGAAGGGCAGGCGGCCGGCACAAGGGTTACGTTAAAGATCAGATATGGAGAAACTATGGAAGCGTTTTCATAAAACAGAATTTCAAAAATGTCTTCAGCAGTTTTTGAACTATTATGATTAAAGCTATTATTGTTGATGATGAGCCTTATAGCTGCGAATCACTTGTAACGCTGCTGGAGCGTTATTGCCCTGCCGTGAAGGTGGCGGATATTTGTTATTCCGGCGAAGCTGCTTTGTCTGCCATACAGGAACAGCAACCGCAGATTGTTTTTTTGGATATTGAAATGCCCAGGATGAACGGTTTTGAAATGCTGGAAAAAATTCCAGAAATAAAATTCGAACTTATCTTCACCACCAGCTACGATCAATACGCTATCAAAGCGATCCGGTTTAGTGCATTAGATTATCTCCTAAAACCGATAGACCGGGAAGAGTTGCAAAGAGCTGTACAGAAAGTTACGCAACGCTTGCATTATCCGCTTCCGCAGCAACTGGAAATTCTTTTACACAAGCTACATCAACCTGTTTCTTCAATTCAGAGAATTGCACTTCCGACTATGGAAGGATTGTTAATGGTAGCAGTAAATTCCATTATCAGTTGCGCTTCCGATGGCAATTACACTATTTTTCTGCTAAAGAATAAACAAAAGTTAATTGTATCCCGCACATTAAAAGATATAGAAGAAATGCTGGAGGATTATTCTTTTCTCCGGGTACATCATTCCTATATCGTCAACCTCAACGAAATAAATAAATACATCAAAGGAGAAGGCGGCTATCTCATTATGAGTGATGACTCATCGGTTGATATAAGCCGCAGCCGGAAGGAAATGTTGCTTAGAAAATTACAACCTGGTAAACATTAATTTTGACATTTTTAAACGACTGCGCTAAAAAGAAATGGGCAAAATCGAAATGCTAGACTCTTTTTAAAAAAAGCCTGTAAATTTAAATTGAAGAATTCAATTACAGTTATTGTAAGTTGGTTTTATGCAGGCTAAACTTCTAATTACTCATTAATTCGAGCCACTGATCATTATAATCCTGCTGAACTCTCATTCTGACTCAAAAATTCGGGAAGCAAAGAGGAGATTTAAGAAATAAATGCTAATCCTT
>JBPPMM010000702.1:0-6012 GCA_051306075.1 Chitinophagaceae bacterium | reverse complement strand
TCTGGCAGCAAGAGCACATTACCCAGGCATTAAATACTATCAGTCAATTTCAAGCAAATTCAGCTGCAAGTAAAACCATCAAGCCGGGCAATGCTGCCATTATCGTCTGCGGCGAAGCCATTAAAAGTTTTGCAGGCAACAGCGATAATGAAATGATTTCTGAAGCAAAACGCCTGGGCTTTACTCTGTATGGCTGTGGTTTATCACTTAAAAAATTTGCATTGACAAAAGCGGATTTGATGCCCGGAGTAAAGTATGTTGATAATGGGTTCATCAAAGCGTTTGAATTACAAAAGATAGGGTATTTATCCGTAGAACTTTAAAAAACAGAAACATGAAAAACAAAATATACAGTATTGGCCATCATCGCCCTGGTGGCGGTAGTAGTTTTTTCCTCCAACATCTATAAAAATCCGGAAGGCGAAAGAAGTGAATTTATGCCCGTTGATGATAAACCCTCAGGTTTGCCGGCATTTGCCATGAAGGATATGCAAGGCAGGGATGTAAACCTGCAATCATTGAAAGGCAAGAAAGTATTTGTAAACCTATGGGCGTCCTGGTGCCCGCCTTGCCGGACAGAAATGCCTTCCATTGAAAAACTTTATGGTCGGTGAACAAAGAAAAGGTAGCATTTGTGATGCTGTCCTTTGATGAAAACCCGGAAGCTGCAAGCAAGTTTAAACAGTTGAATCATCTTTCGCTCCCGTTATATTTCCCGGCAGAACAACCACCGGCAATAATGAAGACCGACAGTATACCCGCTACTTTTATTTTTAATAAAGAAGGCGAGTTGATTAAGGAAAATTATGGGGCTGAAGATTATGACACGGATGCTTACAGGAAACTTCTGTAGTAGTCAGAACTAAACGGTCAATTACAATGGAGATCACGTTATCTATCTACTGAGTCGGTGCCTGCAACTTAACACCATTTCAAGTATGACAGTTGTCAACAAACGGGCATTGTAATTGAATGAAACAGGAATTATAATTTACACCATTATGCAAATAAAACAGTTTGAAGACAAAAATCTTTCTCATTACAGTTACGCCGTAGTCATCGATTGTGAAAGAATGATAGTATTGATAGATCCGGCCCGGGATACAGAGCGCTACTATGATTTTGCCAGGGAAACGGAAACTCAAATTGTGGCCGTTATTGAAACACATCCACATGCAGATTTTGTTAGCAGTCATTTGGAATTACACCAATCATCCGGAGCTATCATTTATGCAAGTAAGGATACGCAAGCTCATTATCCACACCAGGCATTTGATGAAGGTCAGTCCATTCAACTCGGCAAAATAAAATTAACTGCGATTAATACCCCTGGTCATTCACCGGATAGTATCTGCATTTTGCTTGAACATGAGGGCATACAAAAAGTGGTGTTCACCGGTGATACGCTTTTTATAGGTGACTGCGGCAGACCTGATCTTCGTGAAGACCAGGAAAAAATGCAGTCAAAACGAGAGGATTTAGCTAAGCAGATGTTTCATTCACTGCGCAATAAATTAATGAAGTTAAATGATGATGTAGTGGTGTATCCAACACATGGGGCTGGCAGTTTATGCGGAAAAAATTTGAGCGAGGAAAGCCGCAGCACTATCGGTCGGGAAAAACAAACAAACTGGTGCCTGCAGGAAGCCACGGAAGAGGAGTTTATTAATAACCTATTGGAAGATCAGCCTTTCGTTCCGCAATATTTCCCCTATAATGTAGAATTGAATCTAAAAGGTGCTGCGCCACTTAAAGAAAGCATTAAGAAAATTACTATTAAAGATTATGAAGAAAACGCTGAGCGGGATGGGGTATTATGGGTGGTAGATACAAGGAATGAAGAAACATTTAAAAAAGGGCATTTGCCTCATTCTGTTAATTTGATGGAGAAGGGAAAATTTGAAACATGGCTGGGAAGCATCATTAAACCCAAGGAGTCTTTTTACCTGGCAGGTGAAAGCAAAGAACAGTTAGAGCGAATGATAAAAAGGACAGCCAGCATTGGATATGAAACGGCTATAAAAGAAGCAATAATTGTAATAAAGGCTCCTGTTCAGGAGGCGGAAATTGATATGAATATTTTTAAAAACCATCCCGACAAATATACTATTGTGGATGTTAGAAACGAATCGGAAGTAAAGGAGGGAAAGATTTTCCCGAACAGTATTCCCATCCCTCTGGCTGAGGTCCGGAGCAGGGTGGATGAAATTCCAACCGATAAACCCATCGTTGTGCATTGTGAAGGGGGGTACCGAAGCGCAGCCGCCAGTTCTATTATTCATTCTTCATTAAATGGAATGGTTAAGGTATTTGATTTGGGGGAAGCCATCAGGGAATTTCAAGAACACTAAGAAGTAGTATGATAGGACAGTGTTCTATTGTGGCTGTTAGCTTTTTCTATTCATCGGCAGTTTATGGGGAAACTAATAATCAAAACGGGTTTAATAGTGCAAGGCCATTTTTAAAAAGCCTTTTACTTATGTTTTAATGACTGTGGAGATTAGTTAGAAAATCATAGATTGGTGACCTGCCTTTGATTTAAAAATGCAGGCGGATTATAACAAACTGATCAAAAATATTTTTTTTTTGGAAGTATCTATTGCGTATGTGAAGACACTGATTACAGAAAGCATTCTTTTTTCCAGTATTGGAAAATTTTATAAAATAATAAGTATATCATAGCCTCCTGATTCATACAACGGGGCTGAAGCTTTTCGAGGTAAAACAATTTTTCTCAGTACTTTTATTTGAGCATTCAAACCACTTTTCCACTCTCCCGTCATTATTGTAATTTAAATGGGGAATTTTTTACCCATCCTCGCTTTATATTAGCGGGTAATTGATATCAACTATCTATGCTTGCAGGGATTTAAAATTATTTATTTAATGGCCGGAGATTTGAAATATTGCATTGCGATTATATGGACGCTTATATAAAAAAAATAGTATGTTATTGCTTCGTTGTTTGCCTGGTTACTTTAAGCTGCAAGTGGGCCCCAGTTAAAAAGACAATGAAAAGTCCGGAAGGGTATAACCTGAATAGAGTGATTCAGACCAAATTATCCCTGGAACTGGATGAAATATCGGGAATAGCTTATTATGCCAAAGACAGTTCCCTTTTCGCCATTAATGATGAAAAAGGCTGGTTGTATAAATTAAAAAAGGGAACTAATGGACTTCGCTGGAAATTTTCTAAAGGCGCTGACTTTGAAGACCTGGTTTTACTGGACAGTGCTTTCTATGTATTGCAGAGCAATGGCAATATTATCCGGCTATCCTTCGACAGCAAAAATACTTTAGCAGCACAGCAATATTATTTTGATCAGCAGGGAGATGGGCTAAATGAATTTGAAATTCTTTATTATGATTCTACCCGGCAAAAGCTTATCCTGGTTTGTAAAGATTGTGAATCGGATAAAAAGAAATCTTTAACCACTTTCTCTTTTGATCCCATTGCCGGCAAATATACTGGCTCTGATTTTTCAATAAATGTAGAAAAGATCGCGGCATCGGTAGGGGAGGAAAAAATCCGGTTTAAACCTTCCGCAGCATCCGTTAACCCCAAAAATGGATTATTATATATTGTATCTGCGATAAATGAAATGATTGTGGTAACAGATGTAAACGGCAATTTTAAAAATTCTTATAAAATTGATAAAGGTATTTTTAAACAACCGGAAGGTATCACCTTTACTCCATCGGGGGATATGATCATTTCAAATGAGGCGGCTGATATAGGGGTAGCTGATTTGCTTTACTTTTCTTATTATAAACAATAAATATGAGATCCTTTGTTTTAGTAATGGTTTTGCTGGCATTAAGCTTCGCCGGTTCTACACAAGAAGATTCAGTTAAAACAAGGGTAATATTGGTGGGAGACGCAGGCGCCTTAATAAAAGGGCAGGCGTCTGTATTAGAGTCTATCAGGAAAAATATTGAGCTTGATAAAAGAACAGTTGTGGTTTTCCTGGGTGACAATCTGTATGATGCTGGTTTACCAAGTGACACCTATAACCGGTATTCAGAGATCAAGGCAGCGCTGGACTCACAAATTAATTTAGTGAAGAATACGCCAGCACGGGGTTTTATGGTCCCCGGTAATCATGATTGGGAAAATGGCGGCACCCGGGGGTATGAAACAGTTGTCAGGCAACAAAATTATGTGGATATAAACGGCGGTGGTAACATGGAATTTTATCCCAAGCAAGGGTGCCCAGGACCAGCGGAAGTAGAACTGGCCGATGATGTAGTATTAGTTATGATGGACAGTCAGTGGTGGCTACATCCCAATGATAAACCCGGAGTTGAATCCGATTGCGAATATAAAACTGAGGATGAAGTCATCAGTGAACTGGGTGATATCTTAAACAAGAACTACAATAAATTAGTATTGCTGGCAACCCATCACCCATTCAAAAGCAATGGTCCGCATGGAGGATATTTTACCTGGAAACAGCATATTTTCCCTTTCACTGATATGCGTGAAAACCTTTACATTCCATTGCCTGTTATAGGTTCTGCTTATCCAATAGCCCGCAGTGTATTTGGTACGCCACAGGATATAAAACATCCTGCTTATACAAATATGATCAACCGGATGATGGAAGCAGTAAAAACTCACCCCCATGTTATCATGGTTGCGGGGCATGAGCATGCGCTGCAACTGATAAAGGATAGCAGCTATAATTATATCATCAGTGGTAGCGGATGTAAAACAAGTCGTTTATCTCCCGGAAGAAAAGCTGAATATACCGCCCGGTCTTTGGGCTTTGTTACACTCGATATCCTAAAGAATAAAAACGTAAGAGCTAATTTTTATGAGGTAGATAAAACCTCGATAGATTCATTCAGAATTGGTTATTCCAACCGGATCCTGGATTTCTCCAAATTGCCAGCCATTGAGGCAGATACTACCCGCAAGGTTGAATTTGTATATAAAGATTATGCAAAGTCGGCTGCCAGCGTCCAGTATAAAAAGGCCAGCGGTGTGCAAAGACTTTTTAACGGAAATAATTATCGTAAAGAATGGTCAACGCCGGTGAATCTTAAAGTATTTAATGTAAATAAGGAAAAAGGTGGTTTTGTAATTGAAGGTGTGGGTGGCGGTAAACAAACAAGGTCATTGAAACTAAAAGATAAGCAGGGCAGGGAATGGGCACTTCGTACAATTGACAAAGATCCGTCTGCTGCCATTCCTCAAAATTTCAGACAAAGCTTTGCTTCCAATATTGTGCAGGACCTTATTTCGGCAGCTCATCCATATGCGCCGCTTGCTATCCCTACCCTGGCGGATACTACCGGCATTCTTGTTTCTACACCTGAGTTTTTTTATGTGCCGGATGATCCATCATTGGGTTACTATAAACCACTTTTTGCAAACAGGGTTTGTATACTTGAGCGCAAGGACCCTGGCCTGGGAGAAGACAGCAAGAGCAGCTTTAAGTTATTTAACAAGATGAGGGAGGATAATGATCATACGGTAGACCAGGAAGCTGTATTGAGGGCACGCCTGCTTGATGTACTGATTGCAGACTGGGATCGTCATTTTGATCAATGGAGATGGGAAACCAGGGATACCGGCCAGGGGAAATTATATATTCCTATTCCACGAGACAGGGACCAGGCCTTTTTTTATTCCGATGGCCTTATTTTAAAATATATGTCAAAGAGTCGCATTCCTTTTCTAAAAGGATTACAGTACAAGATACCTGACATTAACCGCCTCAATACAGTGTCCAAAGATTTTGACAGGATGTTTCTTAATAACATGGACAGGAAAGCGTGGACCCGGGTGGCTACCGATTTTACTAACAAACTGACTGATCAGAAAATTAATACGGCTATACATAAAATGCCCCCGGAAATATTTGCCATTAGTGGTCAAAAAATAATCAATAAGCTGGTAAGCAGAAAAAAGGTTTTAAAAAATGAATCATTAAAATATTATAAGTTTCTTGCAAAGGAAGTAGATATTCTTGGCAGTAATGAAAACGAGAAGTTTTCGATAACGAA
>JBPPMM010000696.1:0-19909 GCA_051306075.1 Chitinophagaceae bacterium | reverse complement strand
TAGATCCTGTGGTACTGCAGGCAATAGGGTGGAGGGAGAAAATATTCACAGAAAAACCAATGGATTTTTCAGAAGTAAAAAAGTGGCAGGAAAAAGTTTTAAGTTATATGGAAAACAATGGCCATCCCTTTGCAAGAGTTTATCTTGACAGCCTGGATTTGGTTAATGAAAAAGTTTCTGCGCAATTAAGATTAGAAAAAGGCCCGGCATATAAAATTGATAGTATCAGGGTAATCGGTGATGTAAAAATTGATAACGGATTCCTGCAGCGGTATCTGGATATACCAAACGGAAGTTTGTTTAATAAAGAAAAATTGTTACGTGTAAGCAAAAGAATGAGGGAATTGGCATATGTAGAAGAAGAGTATCCTGCAAAGCTTACCTGGCTTGCTTCGGGGTCTACACTCGATATGTATCTCAAGCCCAAAAAAAGCAGCCAGATAAATGTATTGATAGGTTTTTTACCCAATAATAACCAACTTTCATCTAAGAAAATATTGATAACCGGGGAAGCTAATCTGAATCTTAAAAATGCACTGGGCGCAGGAGAAACGATTGGACTAAACTGGGAGCAATTACAGGTAAAGTCACCCAGGCTAAATATTATTTATCAACATCCCTATATATTCAATACTGCAGTGGGTCTGGATTTTTCGTTTGGAATGTTTCGGAAAGACAGTACTTTTTTGAATGTAAATTTTCAATTGGGTGGTCAATATATTTTGAACATAAACCAGTCAGGAAAATTATTCATTCAACGCACCCAAACTATAGTAAACGGCATCAATAAAAACTACGTATTACAAAATTACCGGCTGCCAGATGAAGCCGATGTAAGCTCTTCTAATGTAGGCGTAGACTATGAATACAATAACACTAATTACAGGTTGAATCCTACAAAAGGAAATGAATTACACATTATAACTTCTGTTGGAATAAAAAAATTAAAAAAGAATAACGAGATAATTGAATTAAAAGATCAGGGAAATCCTTCATTTGAATTCGGTTCACTATATGATACGGTTAAACTGAAGACCTATCAACTTCGCATCCGATTAATAGCGGCAAAATATTTGCCACTGGGCCGGCAAAACAGGAATACTATAAAGTTGGGTATTAACAGTGGAATTTTTCAAAGCGGAAATACTTTTAGAAATGAACTTTTCCAGATCGGTGGTTATAACGTTTTAAGAGGATTTGATGAAGAAAGCCAGTATTTGTCACAGTTTATGATTGGTACTGCCGAATACCGGTATCTTGTAGGACAAAATTCATTTTTTTATGCTTTTACAGATGGAGGTTGGGGTAGAAACAATAGCCAAAATGCAAATGTAAATTATGCCTATTTTGGCACCGGTCTGGGCCTGGCTTTCGAAACAAAAGTGGGCATATTTAACCTTGCTTGGGCTGTTGGTAAGCGGAGCGACATGGAATTCAATTTAAGACAATCCAAAATCCATTTTGGCTTTGTAAACTATTTTTAATAAAAAAGATAGGTATTAGGCTTTCCTCCCCACAGAATTTTGTTGATGTTAAATAGTGAGACCAAGAAGTAAATAACAGTTAACAGATTCGGAAGAAATATAAAGGCCGGAAGTTTTGAAGTTTGAAATGATTTGTACTTTCTTTGGCTGTTATTTTGCAAAACAATCTATTTTACTTGCTGCGAAATTATCTTTTGTTCATTTTATTATTTTCTGCATCCACCAGGGTCTCAGGCCAGGCTATCATTGAGTCACTTGCAGGATCTGATTCTTTAATTCATATGGGTAATTCCAGTTCCCGGGAAGACTCGTTTTTGATTTCCCCGGATTCGGTTTCAAAGCGACCTGGCCAGAGAGAAATGTGGAAGTCAACAAATGGAATAAGTATGCATAACCAGATAATGAAACGGCATCCTTATTTTGATTTTGAGTCCAAGGCTGTTTCATTCAGATCAGACAAAAAGAATTTTCAGGGTAAAGAGCTATTGTTTTATTTAATTACGGCACTGATTCTAATTTTCGCTTTGCTAAAGTTGGTATTTGCCAAATATTTTAATGATCTTATTAGAGTTTTTTTTCGCACAACTTTGAAGCAAAGGCAAATAAAAGAACAACTTATTCAAACCCCATTTCCCTCACTTCTTTTCAATGGTTTTTTTGTTGCAAGCACGGGTTTATACATTAATTTATTTTTACACTATATTAAGTTTACACCGGAAGAAAATTTTTTATTATTGTATCTCTATTGTTGCACGGTTCTTTTAATTATTTATCTGGTTAAATTTATCGGTTTAAAAGTATCCGGTTGGCTTTTTAATGTGCAACAAGCAGCTGGGTCTTATATTTTTATTGTTTTTTTAATTAATAAGGTAATTGGAATAACACTACTGCCTTTTATTGTATTGATGGCTTTTTCTGATGGTGTTATGCAATCGGTTTCAATCCTTTTGTCGCTTTGTGGTATAGCAGGCCTTATATTATATAGGTTTATTTTAGGATTTGCAGCTATTCGTAATCTGGTCAAACTCAATCTTTTTCACTTCTTTTTGTATCTATGCGCCTTTGAAGTTGCTCCCCTTTTGTTGATTTACAAGCTTTTACTATTCTTTTTGTAAATAGAATAGCTTAGCTTTACATCAACTTTAGCCGCACCAAAAACATGGTAAAAAATGGGATTTCAAAGGCCGGCATTCAGGCCAAAGCAATAAACAAGATCCTGATCACACAACCTAAGCCCGAAAGTGATAAGTCTCCATACTTTGAACTTTCGAGGAAATACAATCTTGAGCTTGATTTTCAGCCATTTATTAGATTAGAAGGAATTGCTGCCAGGGATTTCAGAAAGCAAAAAATTGACATACCCAATTATACCGGAGTCATTTTTACAAGTCGTAACGCTATTGATCATTTCTTTCGTACCTGCGATGAAATGAAGGTTATTGTGTCTCAGGATACAAAATATTTTTGCATTACCGAGGCCGTTGCGCTTTATCTTCAAAAATTTATTTTATACAGAAAAAGAAAGGTGTTTTATGGCGCAGATGGCACAAATAAAAGCTTATTTGATGTGATAAATAAGCATAAAGGAACTGAAAAGTTTCTTTATGTATGCTCAGAAAATCAACAAGATAATGAAATTGTAAACTGGCTAAAATCCAATAGTTGTGAATTTGCCCTGGCTTTCATGTACAGAACCCAGAGTAATGATATCAAAGAACTTTTAGTCAAAAATCAGTATGACGTCATTTGTTTTTTTACTCCCAGCAGTATAAAAAGTCTTTTTGATAATCTTCCAAAATATCAACAAAACGGTACTTTTATCGGTGCATTTGGTGGCAATACATCTAAGGCAGCCGAGGAAGCCGGGTTAACACTTGATATAAAGGCTCCGCAACCCCAGGCGCAAAGTATGGTTGCCGCGCTGGATAAGTTTCTTGCTGATGCAATTAGGACAAAATAATTATTTTTAGCTTTTCTTAAGAAAAAGTAGGTCTGTCAGACCTAAATCGGTAAATATTAGAAGCTTGCACCATTAGGAAACAAATCCTATATCTCTGAACTGAGCCTTTTTCTGAAGGGAAAACGTGTAAAGGAGCTTTTCAAAATAATTCTCTTCTTTATCATCGACTATTTTCCCATCTTCCGGTGACTGACTGTTAATTTAAAAATAGCATAACCATTAGATATGCTATGCTTAGGAACAATTTAAAACCGGAAACTCGATTTTTAGCCTAGTTTTAATTGACCTTCTGATCATTAATATAATAACAGTAGTAAATCACCTTTTTACAGAAATTTGGAAAGAAGAGATAGAGTCATGATATTCAAATATATATGAAATGTTCAAAGGGTAGTTTAACCACAAAATAAATGTATAGGACACCGTAGGAATACCAAGCTGAAAATAGGCGGTTTAATTTTATGTTAATACAATAAAATAATCTTAATATGCGTTTGAATAAGTACGTCGTAAAATCCGTTTTGGTCAAAAGAAATTAAATTGTAATGTTGTGGTGAAGATTAAACTTAAATACCAAATTTGCCCCAATACCCCTAAGAGTATGAAAATGAAAAACCTAAACTACACCTTTCTTGCAGTAGTCTGCATTGCGATGCTGTCTGGCTGTGGAATACTGGGAAAGAAAAACAAAAGTGGAAGTCTCCCTAATGATGGGCAGGTCCATGGAATTTCTCCCGGTGACAGGTACAGCCTTCCTAAGCCTCCCGGAATGGTTTACATTCCTCAGGGTACCTTCCATATGGGACCCAGTGATGAAGATCCTGCATATGCTTTTAGTTCTCGTAACAGGTCAGTCTCTATTAGCGGTTTTTGGATGGATGCTACAGAAATAACCAATAATGAATATAGGCAGTTTGTTTTTTGGGTTAGAGACTCGGTAGCTGCGCGTAAGATGGGTAAAGTAAAAGCAGGCGCAGATGGAAATGAGTATGTTGATTGGGCCGCCATGAAGCAAATGAAGTGGGACGATCCTAAAACTATAGAAGCCCTTGGAAATACAGATCTTATTCTTTCGCCGGAAGAGCGCATATTTGGAAAAAAAGAGATTGACGTTTCAAAACTCCTTTTTCATTCAGAGATATTTGATTTGAAAGAGGCAGCTCAAAAAGAAAATGCTGGCAAATCCCGCTCTAAGTTTATTATTAAAAAAGATATTCCCATTTATCCTGATACATTGGTTTGGATTCGTGATTTTTCTTATTCGTATAACGAGCCAATGACAAAAAGATATTTCTCTCATCCGGCATTCGGAAATTATCCCGTGGTAGGGGTGAGCTGGAAACAGGCCACAGCATTTTGCGAGTGGAGAACCCATTATTTAAATGCTTTTCTTGATAGTAAGAAAAGAGTGCAGGAATCAAATTTCAGATTACCTACTGAAGCGCAGTGGGAATATGCAGCCCGTGGCGGTAGATCCCAATCAATGTTCCCCTGGGGTAATTATTATCTAAGAAATAAAAAGGGATGTTTAATGGCTAATTTCAAACCAGGAAGAGGCAATTATCCTGAAGATGGTGGCTTTTATACTGTAAGGGCCGATGCATATTGGCCTAATGATTTCGGTTTATATTGCATGTCTGGAAATGTAGCAGAATGGACCTCTTCAATATATTATGAAGGACGGAATAACTTTCAGCATGATATGAACCCTGATGTTCGTTGGAATGCAAAAGATGATGATCCTCCATTGATGAAGCGTAAAATTATTCGTGGTGGAAGCTGGAAGGATGTAGGTTATTATCTGCAAACCGGTACCAGCACATATGAATACCAGGATTCAACCAAATCTTACATTGGATTCCGTAGCGTTATTGACCTACCAGCTGCTCCTCAGAAAGGACGTCGCAGATAATATTTCTATCAAGAGGATTTTCTGCGACCTCTTTTTTATACAATTTTTTCCTATCCATATCGTTTTATTTAAAATTTAATAAACTATAAAAACGAACCCCTTATGCTATTCTTTAAAACCCAAAAAGGTCAGGTAGTCCTCAATTTTCTCTTTAGCTTTTTTGCTGCAGTGGTAATTTTTGCAGCGATGATGAAAATTCTTCACTGGAAAGGTGCGGATGAAGCAATCATGGTAGGATTAATTGCAGAAGCAATTGTATTCCTGGTTATGGCGTTTCTGGTACCTCCTCCTGAAGAACCACATTGGCAGCGCTATTTCCCGGACATTAATCATCACCCTGATCTAGATCCGAATTTTAAACCAACTCCCCTCACATTAGGTTCTGGTTCTGGTAACCCGGCATTAAATAAGTTGGATGATATGCTTCGGGAAGCAGATATTACTCCGGCTAACCTGGGCCGTTTAGGTGATAACTTTAAAAAATTAGGCGGTACCGTAGATAAAATGGCTGATATCACTGATGTGGTTGCAGCTACTGGTGATTATACTGCCAGGACAAAGGAGGCAGCTGCAGCATTAGGCACCATGAAAGATGCTTACATTGGCGCAGCTAACAGCATTCAACACTTTTCTCAGGCGGCCGATGGAACGAAACAATTCCATGACCAGGTGACTGTATTAACAAAAAACCTGGCGTCTCTGAATACTATATATGAATTGGAGCTGCAGGACACCAATAATCATTTGAAAGCAATGAACAAATTTTACAGTAACCTCACGCAGGCTTCCGAAGTTATGCATGGTAGTGTAGAAGATGCTCAAAAAGCCAAAGATCAAATTGCATTATTGGCAAATAATCTGGGCCGTCTTAACAATGTATATGGCAATATGTTAAGCGCTATGCAAGGTCGTAGTTGATAAATAATAATGAAAGGGTTCGTTTTAAATTTTAAAATTGAGATCCCGTATCCTATATATTCAGACAAGTCACCATTACTAAAGAAAAACCTAAATACTCATGTCATTACCTCGTGAGCCGCGGCAAAAAATGATCAATATGATGTATCTCGTTCTGACAGCCCTTCTGGCGTTGAACGTATCATCTGAGATATTAAATGCCTTTAAAACGGTTAATAAAAGCCTGGAGAACACGAATGCCACTGTAAATAAATCGACAGAGACAATCATGAATTCTCTACAACTAAAAACCACAGATCCTGCGACCATGACTAAAGCGGAAATATGGTATCCCAAAGCAATGCGGGTGCAAGAATTAAGTAAGTCCGTTTTTACATATGTTCAGGGTTTAAAAGACCGCATATTTCGTGAAGCAGGAGGCGACCCAAATGATCCCGAGAAGAAGTGGAAAGAAGATAATCTTGATATTGCTACCCGGGTTATGGTTGAAAAGGGTGAAGGACAAAAACTTTTATCCATATTAGATAAATACAGAAAAGATGTGCTGGGTATAGACCCTTCAATTGATTCTGCCTTCTCTACTGCATTACCTATCAACCTTGAAAAACCGGCAAGCAAAAGCAAGGCAGGTAAAACATGGGAAGGAGCCTATTTCCATATGGTTCCGAGTGTTGCAGCATTAACTATCTTAAGCAAATTTCAGAATGATATAAAGACTTCAGAAAACAGAGTAATTCAATTTTGCCATAATAAAGTTGGAGAAGTGGCTGTTCGTTTTGACACTTATGCAGCCATAGTTGGTCAAAACTCAAATTACCTGATGCCTGGGCAAGAATTGGAAATAACTGCAGGTGTTGGTGCATTTAGTAAATCCGCCGCTCCTGTTATTACAATTGGAGGACAAACCTATCAAATTGGATCCGAAGGAACAGCTTCGGCCAAAATGCCTGCCGGTGCCATAGGAAACAGATCAGTACCCGTAAGAATTACTTATACTGATCAGGAGGGCAAGCAACAAACTATAGAAAAAAACGTTGAGTATAAAGTGGGAATGGCGAATGCATCCATAGCTCTTGATGAAATGAATGTATTGTATGTTGGATATGACAATAAAGTAACTATAGCAGCAAGCGGCGGTGGTGATGATAAGGTTCAGGCTTCCATTTCCGGAGGCGGAGGTTCTTTGGAAAAGGTGGGAAGTGGAAAATATATTGCAAATGTGAAGTCTGTGACTGACGATTGCAAAATTACAGTTACAGTAGATGGAAAAATAGCTGGCGTTTCGCAATTTCGTGTCAGAACTATTCCTACTCCTGTAGCAACAGTAGGTGGCGTAGCCAGTAATGAAAACATGACCGCAGGACAATTCAGGGCTCAAACAGGCGTGGGAGCATACATTAAAGATTTCCCATTAAACCTGAAGTACACCGTGACTGGATTTACATTGGCTGCTGATAACGCGGATGGCGATATTGATGAAGCTCCATGCACAGGTTATCTTTGGAGTCCAAAAGCTTTGAATATGATCAAAAACTTGCAGCCGGGAAGAACAGTTTCAATTGAAAATATTCGTGCAACAGGTCCAGATGGCCGCAATCAGAAACTTCCGGGACTTACGTATTATATTAAATAAAATTTTGAAGATGAAAAGCATTGTTGTAAAAAGTTGTTTACTGGTTGCGTTTGCTGCATTACTTATGCCTGAGGCTGATGCACAAAGGGCGGGTCGCAAAAGAACCACTAATCCTCCTGCAAATGCCCAGGATAACCAACAACAAAATAATAATAATACTCAGCCCTCTGGTTATAATCCTTATGGCAACATTCCTATTGTTGTTGATTCAAGTGGTATGTCCGATACGGTAGTAAAAAAATCATTACGCAATGACAATGCATATGATAAAAGTAGCGTGAATGCAAGGACTCCATTGCCTTATGAGCATCTGCGGGCAGACGACGCCTTGTTTGCAGAAAAAGTTTGGCGTGAATTAGATTTGAGAGAAAAATTGAATCAGCCTTTTAGATATGAAGCAGAAAGCGATAATGGTAGTCAAATGTTTATTAACATGCTGCTTAAAGCTATAAATACTGGCGAGGTTACTGCTTTTTCAGATGATAGGTTTTCAACACCCATGACCTTATCAGAGATTCAACAGTTGACCGTTGGTTCAGCTGATACTGTTCCGCAGGTCGATCCGACAGATCCTAATAAAGTAATTCGTTATGTAGTTACGAGGGCGAGTTTTGATGCAAAAAGTGTTGTAAAACTCAGGCTAAAAGAGGAGTGGGTATTTGATCGTGAAGCAAGCCGGTATTTTTGCCGGATATTAGGGATTTCACCATTAAAAACTCAATATTTTCCAAATGGCCAGGAAAGGCCGGGAAGTACTCAGATGTTCTGGATTTATTACCCTGATTTACGTCCATTATTAGCTAAGTATGAAGTTTATAATCCCAAAAACATGGGAAACAGCAGAATGACATGGGAAGAACTATTTGAAAGCCGCATGTTTAGTAGTTATATCATCAAGTCTACTTTGGACAATGCGTCCAACAGGGCGATCAGAGGATACATTAAAGATCCAATCCTGGCTTTATTGGAAGGAGAAAATATCAAAGAGAAAATTTTCAATTATGAGCAGGATCTTTGGTCATACTAATGAAAGTAACATTCTATAGTAAAAGCCCCTTACCCAGGGGCTTTTTACGTTGTAAAAGTTCGAAAAACTGGTTTTTAAAAACAAAAAAATAATATGTATACTATAGGATAATACAAAAATTGTAGTATTTTCGTCTCGGTTTTTCATAGGATATTGGATTTTAAAAACGGGGCTGGATTTCTATCCTGGCCCCATTTTTTTTCCTTTAATTTCACAATTCTTCAAAGTAGGAGGTGATTAATTTTGCCTTTGAATTGCCAATTGTTTTCTGCAATTCTTCCAAATTGATCTCACGAATATTTTTTACAGATTTGTATTTTTTTAATAGAATTTCTGCGGTTGCCTTACCTATACCCTGTATATCCTCCAGCTCATTCTTGAAAGTACCTTTGCTTCTTTTGTTCCGATGAAAACCGATCCCAAAGCGGTGAACTTCATCCCTGATGCGACGTATCAATTTAAAGCTATTGCTGTTATAAGGTAATTTCAAAGATTCCCGATCACCCGGAAAAAAAATTTCTTCTTCATTTTTTGCTAAGCCGATTATTGTTGTCTTTCCAATGGCACCTAGTTCAACCAGTGCTTCCAGGGCGGCGTTTAATTGTCCTTTTCCACCATCAATTATCACTAATTGAGGAAATGGCTGGTTTTCGTCTAATATGCGTTTATATCGCCTGTAAACAGTTTCCTTCATAGAAGCAAAATCATTGATACCCTTAACTGTTTTAATGTTGAAGTGACGATAATCTTTCTTGCTTGGTTCCCCATTTCTAAAACTAACCATAGCGGATACAGGATAACTCCCTTGAAAGTTGGAATTATCAAAACATTCAATTTGAACCGGTAATTCCTTTAACTGAAGATCAAGCTGTAATTGCTCTAAAGTTTTTATCTGTTCCGTATTTTTTGATAGTTTTTGTCTTTCTTTATTTTTAAGCTCTTCAACAAAAAAATTTGCATTTTTTTCTGACAAATCAAGTAGCTTTTTTTTATCCCCTCCCATTGGAATTGTTATCGTAATATTTTTTTGAGGATATTCAATAAGAAAAGGAACCACAATTTCGTTGCATTCACTATTGAAAGTTGTTCTTAATTGCGCTACAGAAAAACCGAGTATTTCTTCATTTGTTTCATCCAGATGTGTTTCTACTTTGTGAGTTTGTGTCTGAATTATTGTTCCGTTGCGAATCATGAGATAATTAACAAAGGCAATATCCTTATCCTTTATTATAGAGAATACATCCAGATCAGCAACTTTTACATTTGCTACAATGGAACTGGATTGATAATTTTCCAGGTATTCAATTTTTTTTCTAAGTACTTCTGCTTTTTCAAATTCCAGATTGCCAGAAAACATTTTCATTTCCTCTTTAAAATGCCTTATAATCGGAGCCAGGTTTCCCCGAAGTAAATTTTTTATTTGATAAATGCTTTCTAAATAATTCCCGCTTGTTTGAAAACCCTCACAAGGACCTTTGCAATTTCCAAGATGATACTCCAGGCAAACTTTAAATTTTTTTTGTTGGATGTTTCTTTCAGAAAGATTTAAAGAACAGTTTCTGAGAGGAATTGTTTGCCGGATGAATGCAATTAATTCTTTTACTTTTTTTACGGAAGTATACGGTCCAAGATATTCGGATCCGTCATTAATTTTTTTCCTGGTAAGAAAAATACGGGGAAAGGGTTCATTTTTTATAACAATGAAAGGATAAGTTTTATCGTCCTTCAGGTTAATGTTGAAAAGTGGCTGGTACTCCTTGATAAGAGAATTTTCGAGTAAAAAGGCATCCTGCTCGGAGCTTACTATAGTAAATTCTATAAGGAATATCCGGCGAACGAGTTCGTGGGACTTATAGTTACTTAAATTTTTTGTAAAATAGGAATTGACTCGTTTACGGATATTCTTTGCCTTTCCAACATAGATAAGTTCACCATTCGAATTAAAATATTTATATATGCCGGGTTGCTGAGGAAGGCCTGAAACAATATTTTGAAATTCTTTTGTTGTCATTCTTAATCATTCTCACTCCAAACTACTTTAACAGTTACACTGGTTTCTGGTTTGCCCATTAGCTGTTTAACAGTTATTACCTGAAAACTTTCGTTTACTTTCCAGAAAAGCTTTTTTTGAATTGTACTGTCTCTGCTATTAATTGCTTCGCTTATTAATATGTTTGTTATCTTATCTCCGGAAGGATCTGGCTTTATCAAAACTTCCTGTTTTTGTATAATTTCTTTTTCCGGTTTTAGAGGAATATATGTTAATATGACCCTGTTCATTGTTTCATCAAATTGCTTTTCTTCAGTGTACCTTTTTTCATACTCAGCGGTAGAAAGATCAGGAATTAAAAGGAAGTCCTTCGCAGCTTCCCGGAATTGTTCCCGGGGTAAATAGATAGTGTCTGAATTGAGGCTGTCGGTGACTACAATTTTTCTTATGGAATAAAGTGAAGTATCTATATCAGCTACCTGGCTTTGGAGAAAAGAAAGAACGGGAAAAAATTTTTCCTTTGCGGTCGTTTTATTCCTGGGGTTACAGGAAACAACACACATTATTAAAAGGCTTATGATTAAATTTTTTATAGAGCTTTTCATATTTACAATATGTGGGAAGCAATGTAAGGTTGGCAAATTTAATTGAAAAAAATGGCAGGTATTGAAGTGGGTTCTTAAAAAAATCCCGTCCGGATTCAAGACCGGGACGGGAAAACAGAAAAATATTAAAAAGGGTATTATCTTACTCGTTAAGAGTAACTCCAACTTTTATTCCGAAGTCAAACAAATTTTCTTTGATCGGATACTTATTATGGAAACTGGAAAGAATTTGATACCTGACCTGCGGACCAATTTGCCATTTAGTTTTTCCATTAGTATAATTAACGAATGTCTCAAAACTGGTATTTAAGTTTACGTGGCGGATAAGCCGGGGTACTTCTGCATAATTTTTATAGTCTGTTGAGATTAGATAGGCTTTGTCGTTCAGGATATAGGTAGGTTGTAAAGTGCCTGCAATACCAAAATTGGTCTTCTTATTTCCAAACAGATTCAATTCCATACCCACCGGTGCTGAAACAGAGAAATAAAAATTCTTTAGCCAGTCTGATTTGTAACCTGAATAATTTCTATAATTTGTCCAGGTTGAAATGGAATTATTGCCATTTCTTCCATTCAAATCTATGGTTGCTACTTCTCCATTAAAGGAGTAGGCTTTTATATCATATCTGTTGACATTGAATTGAAAACCACCCCGAAACTTCAGGTTCCTTGCAATAGGATATCTACCGGAAAAACCAATTTGAAATCCCATGTCAGGTTTATGTGTAACAGCGCTGTTAACGTCTGTTAAAGATGCAAACGGATAAATAGATGAAGATGGATTATCCAAAGACTTATTTACACTAAGCTTACGATAACTAATTGTAGGGGTTATGAAAAATTGCCAGCTTATTCTTTTTTGTTGTTTTTTAAATTTAAAAGCATTCGTTATACTTTCAATAGTCATTGGGTAAACCAGATCAGGCTTTTTGATATTTTTTTCCTGTGAAGAATGTCTCAAATTAAGATTTGCAAAACTTAAACCCGGGATTGGCAAAATATTAATAACGTTGTTTTCCTTTATAATACTCACTAATGAGGGCTGAAAACCTTCTATCAGCAAGTTAGAATTATGTAGTAGATCGGAGTGGTATTCTGAAGTTTTTTCAGCTGTATTATTTTGTGCAGGTTGATTCAGGATTAACCGATTACTTTCCAATTCATTTTTTAAAAAACTATTTCCCGATATAGCAGGCAGCCTATTAAACGGAAGTAAGTTTTTAAATTCCTGTGAAACTTTCTTGATGTCAACCACTTTAGCGGTAGTGGTTCCGGAGGAATTTGTATTTGCAATAATTGAATTTTGATTATTAGAGGATGGATAAATTGTCATTACCCAGGAAACAGCGCTGCCTGTTACTAATAAAAGAAATCCCAGCCATAACCCATACCATTTACGCCTGGTATGGACCGCATTATTAATTCCTTTCCAAACTTTATCTGAGGGAAACATCCGGAATTGGTCAGCATTGTGTTTTAAATAATGCTCAAAATCCTTATTATCGTAATTGCTCTCCATAACCAGTCATCTATTTTGGATACGTACTAACTATCGCTGGTTAACTGCGACCAGCCATCTGTTTTCTTGTTTTGGTTTTTGTATAATTTTCTTCCTGATTAAAATATCTTCCAGCATTGCTTTAGCTCTGGTATATTGACTTCTACTTGTACTTTCTTCTATATCAAGCATATTAGCTATTTCCCGATGGCTGTATCCCTCAACGGCATATAAGTTTAAAACGGTTCGGTAACCAATTGGCAATACCCGGATGCATTCTACTACTTGCTTTGCCTGGATGATTGCCGGTATGCTCTCTTCTCTGACTTGAATAGCTGTTGCATAAATTAGGTCAACACTTTCATTGAACTTCTTATTTTTCTTAAGGATATTAATACAGGTATGAACAATTATTCGCCTGATCCATCCTTCAAAAGCTCCCCGGTTTTCGAAGGTATGTATCTGCAGAAAAACTTTAATAAAGCCTTCCTGGAGCATATCTTCTGCGTCTTCCCGGTTGTGTCCGTATCTATAACACACCGCCAGCATTTTTGAGCTATACTTGTTATATAGTTCTCGCTGCGCGGCAGCATCATTTAATAAACAACCTTTTAAAATGGCTTCCTCAGTCATAATTGCCTTTTGGTTGCCTGTAATTTAGACAATTTTTATATACAAAAGCTGCACAGTCAGGTAAATTTCCTATGGACTTTTGACCGAACTACGATTATTTTTTTCTCAAAAGGCTGTCCAAAGGATATTTACCTTTCATATATACCATTACCCCATCCGCCCAGTTAATCAACTTGGTTTTTTCGGTCTCTGAAAGATTAGCTTCTCTATGTATCCAGGTATATGAATTTAATGGCATTTCACCTTCCTTAACCTGTTCCACTATTTCTTCCATTTTATGATATTGAAAGCGTAGATTCCTGTTTGTATACTCATCAAAATTCAATTCAGCTTTCGCTTCTTTTATGTGATGGTTCATCCACCAATCTGCGGGTTGCAGAAGAGAATACCATGGATAATTAGTGTTATTTGAATGGCAATCATTACAGGCTTTCGCCATAATGATTTTTACATCGCCGGGGATTGTATATGCATTCCCTATGTAATTAATTTGTGGTCCGGGAGTCTTGTTTTTTTCAGGATGGATAAATTGGATCACAACCAGGCCAATAATAAAAAGAAGAAGAATTTTTTTCACCATAAAAATATTTTCTGAAATTATGATTGCTCAGTTAAAACCTTTCCTGTCATTTCTGGTGGTATGGGCAAGTTCATCACGGTTAAAATTGTAGGAGCAAGGTCCGCAAGTTTTGCAGGTTCGCTTGTTGGTTTCCAACTGAATAAATTGGGATCTTTGTCTATAACAAAAAAAGGTACCGGATTTAACGTATGTGCTGTATTAGGCGACCCGTCATCATTGATCAAATAATCTGAATTTCCATGATCTGCAGTAAGAAAAATAGTATAGCCATTACCTATTCCGGCCGTCACTACTTTTTCTACGCATTTATCAACCGTTTCTACAGCTTTAATGGCTGCTTCCCACACCCCGGTATGTCCTACCATATCAGCGTTGGCATAATTTAGACAAATGAAATCTGCCGATTGGCTGATTATCTCAGGTATTAAAGCTTCGGTAAGCTCGAACGCACTCATTTCAGGTTTCAGGTCGTAAGTTGCAACTTTGGGGGAAGGAATCATAATTCTTTTTTCTCCGTCAAACGGAACTTCCCTGCCACCGCTAAAAAAAAAGGAAACGTGGGGATATTTTTCCGTTTCAGCTATGCGGATCTGTTTTAGCCCATGCTGTTCCAATATTTCCCCTAATGTATTTTTGAGATCATCGTTTTCAAAAACAACCTCCACGTTTTTGAAGTTCTGATCATATTGCGTCATCGTTGTATAATGAAGGGCAAGTTTTTTCATAGAATATTCAGGAAAATCCTTTTGAGTTAAAACTTCAGTTATTTCCCTGCATCTGTCCGTACGGAAATTAAAACAGAAAACCGCATCTCCATCCTTAATTGTGGTTATTGGCCTGTGATCTTTGTTAGTAATAATTATCGGCTTTATAAATTCATCCGTAACATTATTACTGTAAGATTCTTTTACTGCATTTTCAGCATCAGTAGAAAAAATACCCACACCATTAACAAGGGCGTTATAAGCTAAACTTACTCTTTCCCATCGTTTGTCCCGGTCCATGGCATAGTAACGACCTGTAATAGTTGCAATCTTTCCCACGGTTTGATCCAGATGTTTCTGTAACTCTGAAATAAAATCAAATCCGCTCTTAGGATCACAATCACGACCGTCAGTAAATGCATGAATATAAACTTCTGCCAGTCCCTCTTTCATGCATATATTAATAATGGCTTTTAGATGATTTATATGTGAATGAACGCCGCCATCGCTTAAAAGGCCTAGCAGATGAAAAGGTTTGTTGTTTTGTTTGGCGTAGCGGATAGAACTTAAAAGTTTTTCATTCTGGTCCAGGGATCCGTCTTCTATAGCTACATTTATCCGTTGCAATTCCTGATAAACAACACGACCCGCCCCCAGGTTCAAATGACCTACTTCAGAATTGCCCATCTGGCCTTCAGGGAGTCCTACCAACTTTCCGCTGGTTATAAGTATGGTGTTAGGATATTTTGAATATAAAGATTTAGTAAAAGGAGCATTTGCGTGCTGAATAGCGTCTGAATATGCAACTTTCCCCAAGCCCCATCCGTCCATTATAATCAGTATAACTTTTTTAGATTTCATTCGTTTGTTTGGTTGTTGAGTTAGTAAAAATCATTCATTATCAGGTAAAAATGCGTGTAAATTTACATATCATTCATCTATTTCAGTCTTAAAGACTTTTAACAGCCTGATTTTATTATTTTAGTGTAAGGATATGTAGTCATAATGGCTCATTTATTGTTTTAAAATCCTATGAAAAAGAAATTATTATGAAATCTGTATGTACGTCTTTTTTGGTAGTTGCTCTTTTTGTGCTGTCTTCCTTTGCCCAGTCAGGCAATATAGATGGAGTTATTAGTGCTTTACGCTCTGGCAATGCTACCGAATTGGGAAAATATTTCGATGACAATGTGGAATTGACTTTGCCAGTAAAAAGTGATAGCTATAGCAGGGCGCAGGCACAGGTGATATTGAAAGATTTTTTTGCAAATAACGGGGTGAAAAATTTTGATTTAAAGCATAAAGGAGATTCGCCAGGTGGAAATTATTGTATCGGAACCTTATTGACGAAATCTGGTAATTTCAGGGCTCATGTCTTTATGAAAACAAAAGGAAATAAGGATGTTTTAAAAGAAATTAGATTTCAATCTATTGAATAAGTGGTGAGAGAAATTATTAAGTATAGCCTTCCTGCTTACCGGGAAGGCTTTCTTATTTTTGTAGTATGAGTTTTGAAAATAACCTTCGTCACCTTGTGGAGGAAGCGCTAAAAGAAGACATTGGAGACGGGGACCATTCAAGTCTGTCCTGCATCGATGTAAACGGAAAGGGTAAAGCGGTTTTAAAAATTAAACAGGAAGGCATTTTAGCTGGACTGCAAGTAGCAAAAAAAATATTTGAATGGAGGGAAAGGGATTCTGTTTTTAAGGCTTTTAAAGAGGACGGTGAAAAAATGTTCTATGGTGAAAAAGCTTTTGAAGTGGAGGCCTCCGTTCATACTATTTTGCAATGTGAAAGACTGGTGCTTAATTGTATGCAAAGAATGAGTGGCATTGCCACCCTTACAAAGGAATACACAGAAAAACTTGCCGGTTATAAAACCCGTTTATTGGATACACGCAAAACGACACCGAATTTCCGGTTATTGGAAAAAGAAGCGGTACGTATTGGAGGGGGTGTCAACCACCGCTTTGGATTATATGATCTGATTATGCTTAAGGATAATCATATTGATTTTTGTGGTAGTATAGAAAGGGCAATAGAAAAAGCATATGAATATGTACAAACTAAAGAGCCAGGTTTGAAGATTGAAGTAGAAACCAGAAATCTTGATGATGTGAAAAAAGTTATTGCGGTGGGTAAAGGAAAGGTTTTCAGGATCATGCTTGATAATTTTAAACTCCCCATTATTAAGGAAGCATTAGACCTTATCCGGGAAGATTTTGAAACCGAAGCCAGCGGAGGAATAAACCTGGAAAACATCGGCGAATATGCAAATACCGGGGTTGATTATGTAAGTGTGGGAGCATTGATACACCAGGCAAAAAGTTTGGATTTAAGTTTGAAAGCTGTAATAATTTAATACCCGGAATTTTATAATCAAGGGAATTAAAATAAAATTATTTTCAATTTATGATATGACAAAGAAAAATAAACCCGACAGCCGCGGCTTTGTTTACAGTACTGATCCCGGCTTTAATTTCCAGGAAGAGCCTGATATTAGTGAGACATTACCTGCATCCCAACAAAATTTAAGAATAAGTCTAGATAATAAACGCCGCGCCGGTAAAACCGTTACTTTAATTGATGGTTTTTCGGGAGCGGATAAGGATCTGCTGGAATTAGGAAAAAAAATAAAAACGTTTTGCGGTTCAGGTGGCTCTGCACGGGACGGTGAAATAATTGTTCAGGGAGATCAGCGGGAAAAAGTTTTGAATTGGCTGACTAAAAATGGGTATTCAAAATCAAGGATAATTAAATAACCTGTCGATGACGTTGCCCTTGTCTTTTTTATTAATGATATGAATAATCCATGGATACTGTGCGGTCTTGGAATTATCTTCTGCCTGTTGGGAGTATATAAATTCTACAAACAAGTTTTTGAGGAAAATCAATCTTTAGCCTGGCCATTTTGCATCATAATAATGGGCATTATACTGTTAGCAATTGGAACAGCCAGCAATTTTAAATGGATTCCGTGAACAAAAGACATTGTGATAGTATTATTGTCCCTGTGATAAACTATAGGCTTTTTTATTGCCCCATGTATTTAATAATTCAAGGGAGCATATTTTAAAATCACCACTAAGACTGACATATAAGCCAATAATATCCTGTTGGTTCAACGGAGAACCGTCAATGCTTTCAAACCGAACATTGTATTGGTTTACAAGATTGGTGAACACGGAACCCGTGGGCCAAACCTGTGTACCCCGGTTGCTTACGTTTATTATATTGAATTTTACTCCTCCGTGTCGCTGGCATTTATGAGCTATTATTTCAGGCTGTTCATCACTCTCAATAAACATATCTACACCAACAATTTTTTCCTCCTGCATTTCTTTTGAAACCATCATAGGGTTTTTTTCCAGTTTAAAAACCGTTTGTATTGCTGGCTTGTTTGGTAATAATTCTTTTGCATTCAATTGTGGCTGTTTACCAAAATTGCTGATTATAACGGCTGCGAATTCGGTAGTGTTTAACGAATGAATTTCTTTATTTCCAAAATCTCCGGTATGTACTCCATCCTCCAACGTAAATAACAGTGCATTTTCAATAACCGCTGCGTTTTGCATATAACCCAGGTGGCGAAGCATGGCTATACCACTCAGCAGTAACGCAGTTGGGTTAGCAATATTTTTTCCGGCGATGTCAGGAGCTGTGCCATGCACTGCTTCAAAGATGCAGATGTGATCACCAATGTTGGCAGATGGAGCAAAACCAAGGCCACCAACCAGGCCGGCACATAAATCCGAAACAATATCTCCCTGTAAATTGGTTAATACAACAACATCAAAGGTATCTGGCCTCGTCACCAACTTCATACAAAGATCATCCACAATGATATCATCTGATTTTAGTTCTGGATATTGCTTAGCCACTTCATAAAAACAATCCAGGAACAAGCCATCCGTTATTTTCATGATATTAGCTTTGTGACCGCATGTAATACGACGGGCATTTTTTTGCCTGGCCATTTCAAAGGCGTATTTAATCAATTGCAAGCTTCCGGGCCTGGTAATGAACCTGCGGCTCAGTGCTACATCATGCGTCAGCATATGTTCTACTCCGCCATAAGTATCTTCAATATTTTCCCTCACCACCGTAATGTCTATTGGGATTCCTGCTTTACTAAAAACGGTATCAACACCATGTAAGGTTTGAAATACTCTTTTATTTGCATAAGTATTCCAGGTCTTCCTTGCAGTCACATTTACACTTTTAACTCCCTTGCCCTTTGGTGTTTCCATCGGGCCTTTAAACAATATACCCAGGTTTTCAATTGTAATTTTGGCTTCAGTCGTCATTCCATTGGAAAAACCTTTATCAAAAACCCATTTTCCCATATCTACAAACTCGTATTCCAGAGGGGTTTTATTGGCCTTAAAAATATTAAGCACGGATTCCATTATCTCGGGACCTATCCCATCTCCTTTAGCTACAGCTATTTTCATAAAGAAAATTATTTAATGTTTTCGATCAAGACGCAAATTACGGTTTGGCTGTTAATATTTATTCGGAATTACGCCCATCAGGGTTTTTCGTTATTTTTACGTAAACTGAATAGTATGAACAGTATCATTTCAGAAGGCGTGGAGGTAAGTGTTGAAACATATTACCAACCCGATTACAGTAATCCCATCCAGTCAGAATTCATGTTTGCTTATCGCATCACACTGGAGAATCACAATAACTTTCCTGTAAAATTGCTTCGCAGGTGCTGGCAAATATTTGATAGTAATGGTAGTAACCGGGAAGTGGAAGGAGAAGGTGTAGTTGGTGTGCAGCCTACCATTCAGCCTAACGAAAGTTATCAATATGTCAGTGGTTGCAACCTTCGCACAGAAATGGGTAAAATGAAAGGCACTTATCAAATGGAAAATTTGAATAACAAGCAAATGTTCCAGGTTGATATTCCTGCTTTTGAAATGATTGTTCCCATGAAAAATAATTGAATTCCTGTTA
>JBPPMM010000663.1:0-2369 GCA_051306075.1 Chitinophagaceae bacterium | reverse complement strand
CCAAACACCTGGCTACTATGTTTCTTGAAGATATTGCCGACCTGGTTAAAGAATGTGCTGATCCTCATTTTGGTTTTAGCCGTTATGCAGAGCGTCTGGGCAGATCAGCCATTCAGTTTGATGAATTGTATGAAAACCTGCAGCAAGCTTATACCTACATTGACAAAATTTTAATTGACCGGCTTAAAAAATATATGGAGCAGGTTCAACCTAAACTGGTTGCCATTTCTGTTCCTTTTCCGGGCAATTTATATTCAGCCTTTCGTTGCGGTCAATGGATCAGGGCCAATTATCCCGATACAAAAATCGCCATGGGCGGGGGATTTCCCAATACAGAATTAAGATCTGTCTCCGATCCGCGGGTTTTTGAATTCCTGGATTTTATTACACTCGATGACGGGGAAGCTCCAATAGAAACACTGGTTGAATATATTGATGGAAAAAAAACAAGGGAAGAATTAAAACGAACATTTATTGTAATTGATAATGAAGTTTGTTATATCAATAACAAATCAAAGCCCGATCATAAACAAAATGAATTGGGCACGCCTGATTACAGTGACCTGTTGCTGGATAAATATATCTCTGCCATTGAAGTGGTGAACCCGATGCACCGGATGTGGAGTGATGGCCGCTGGAACAAACTGACTATGGCACATGGCTGTTATTGGGGCAAGTGTACTTTCTGTGATATTTCATTGGATTATATAAAAATGTATGAACCACTAACTGCGGCTTTGCTTTGCGACCGGATGGAAGAAATAATAAATCAGACAGGACAAAACGGTTTTCATTTTGTAGATGAGGCAGCGCCTCCTGCACTGATGCGGGCCATGGCCCTTGAGATCATCAAAAGAAAAATGACGGTAAGCTGGTGGACAAATATTCGGTTTGAAAAAAGTTTTACAAAGGACTTGTGTTTATTATTGAAAGCTTCCGGTTGTATAGCTGTTTCCGGGGGATTGGAAGTGGCATCAGACCGGCTGCTTGCATTAATAGACAAAGGTATTACAGTAGCCCAGGTGGCCAGGGTGAATCAGCATTTTAATGAAGCCGGCATTATGGTGCATGCCTACCTGATGTATGGGTTTCCCACACAAACAGCACTGGAAACAATTGACTCACTGGAAATGGTAAGACAAATGTTCAAAGCGAGCATTTTGCAATCTGCATTCTGGCACCTGTTTACCATGACGGCCCACAGCCCCGTTGGTATGAGCCCGGAAAAATTTAATGTACAAAAAGTATCGGAAGCTACAGGTCGTTTTGCAAACAATGATATTGCCCATGTGGACTTATCAGGTGCCGACCATGAATCATTTGGTTTTGGCCTGGCGAAATCTTTATTGAATTATATGCATGCTGCTCATCTTGATGATCCATTGCATAAATGGTTCGACTTTAAAGTGCCAAAGACAACTGTTGATCCCAATTATATTTCCCAGGCTCTTAATGAGGTGGACGCATCGCCGGCAAAATCATCCGCAAAAATCATCTGGTTAGGAAAACATTCGGGCACTGAATATTTTACCCAATCAAAAAAAGGAAATACAAGAGAAATGGTAACGCTTTCGTTTGTTACCAGGAAGGATACGCATCAGGTAAAATTAAATAAACAGCACGGCGAATGGCTGCTGGGCATGCTTCCCAAATTATCAATCAATAATAAAAAGGTATACAGCATCGGGGAGGTCAAAGAAAATTATGAGCAAGCCGGCTTAGAAGATTTTGAACTTTTCTGGGATAATAAACCCGTCTCTGCTATGTACAGATCCGGATTATTGCATTTGTGAAAATTAAGAAAGACAAATTCACGGCAGGTTATTATTACGGCACTTTTTCATTAACCATTCTTTTTTCTATTCTCTTATCAGGAATAAACCAAATGCCCGCTACAAAGACATACATGGCAAAACCGAGCCATGGATGAATAAAACTAAGTCCGATGCCAGCGGCATAAATAAAAATAGATGCAAGGCCCTTCCAGTCTTTACCAAATGCTTCTGCCAGTGTTGAATTTTTTCCATGGAGTCCCGCCAGGGAATGTGCCAGAATATAGTAGGCCACCGCGGCCATCAGTAAAACGATTCCATAAAAAACCACAGGCAGGGTTGCAAAATTATTTTCACCCATCCAGCCCGTAACAAACGGAATAAGTGAAAGCCAGAACAGCAGGTGAATATTTGCCCACAGGGTTTTTCCATTTACCTGCCTGGCGGCGTGCAGCATGTGATGATGATTGTTCCAATAAATACTGAGATAAATAAAGCTGAGGATATAACTTATAAAGACTGGCAAAAGTGGTTTTAAAGAAGCGAGTGACGTGCCATGAGGTACTTTCATTTCCAATACCATGATGGTGATAATAA
>JBPPMM010000206.1:0-7071 GCA_051306075.1 Chitinophagaceae bacterium | reverse complement strand
TTTTTTTCTAATTCAAGGCTGTTTAAATGATGATTGATCATTTCAATTTCTTTTCCGCTCAATTTTACTTCAATGGCCTTTGCATTCTGAATAGCCTGTTCCGCATTTCGGGCTCCTACCAGAGCAATCGTGATGCCCGGCTGCTCAATGGTCCAGCGTATTACCAGCTGGGCAAGTGATGCATTCTTTTCTTTCGCAAGCGGACGTAAATGGTCGAGAAACTGATTTGTTCTTTTTATATTCTCATCAGTAAAAAAATAAAGATTGGCTCTGTGGTCGCCTTCGGCAAACGGATGACCTGGTTTCATTTTACCGGTCAGCACTCCCCTCTCCAATGGGCTGTATGCGAGAATGGAAATATTATTCTCTATGCAATAAGGAACCACCGCTTTTTCAATGTCACGTTTTACCATGCTAAAGGGCACCTGGTTGGAAACGATATTCACATAACGTTGGGCTTCTTTTACCTGCGCCGCATCATAGTTGCAAACCGCTGCATGCCTAATCTTACCTTGTTTTATTAATTGACCAACCGCTTCCATAGATTCCGAAATGGGTGTAGTTATATCTGGCCAGTGAATTTGGTACAGATCAATATAATCGGTATTCAGCCTTTTCAAACTATTTTCACATTCTGCCACTATACTTTCTTTGCCGGCATATTTATAGATCTCTATATCCTTACCTTCCGTGTTTCTGCTTTTGAAAGCATGATCCCCTTTGGCCAGATCCCAGCGCATGCCATATTTTGTCAGTATCTGCACTTTATCCCTTGGAATGTCTTTAATAGCTTCTCCAACTATTTCCTCACTTTTTCCCTGGCCGTAAATCGGGGCCGTATCAATAGAAGTAACACCCAGATCATAAGAAGCTCTGATAGCTTCAACTGCGTCCTTTCTTTCTGTTCCACCCCACATCCATCCGCCAGCGGCCCATGCACCAAATGTTACTACAGATAATTCCAGTTCCGAATCGCCGATCTTTCTATATTCCATTTTTTACTATTTAGAGTTAAATAAAAAATATATGCTTCTTCTGTTGAATGCAAATTGATTTAATAATCCTTGCAAAATAAAGGTTTTTATCATCGGCAGGCCTAAGTTCATTATTGTAAAAAAATGATCATTCAAAAGAAAAAGGAAAATGTCCCATTATATTTTATACGTTTTTCAGGTAGCAGACCAGAAATGAAAAAGAAATTAATAAGAATCCCCTTTTCATTCAGCAAAATTCTCTTTTAAAAATTTATCTATTTTGTCCAACAGATCTTTTTTGAAATAGGCCGGGTCTGAATGACCTGCACCTGGTATAAATTCTATCTCTACTTTTAATTTATTTCTTTTATAGGCACT
Source organism: Chitinophagaceae bacterium (assembly GCA_051306075.1). Lineage (GTDB taxonomy): Bacteria > Bacteroidota > Bacteroidia > Chitinophagales > Chitinophagaceae > Terrimonas_B. The sequence continues at coordinate 5,719 of JBPPMM010000206.1, read as the reverse complement.
CAATAATTCTATAGACTGATTAATGGGCACCTGAATATCCTGTTCACCATGTACAATAAATATGGGAGGATCTGTTGCGTCAACATGATTCACAGGGCTGGCAAGCCTGGCAAGTTCAGGTACCTGTTCAACAGGTTTGCCAAGCAAAATTGCAAGTGCCGGTAAACGGACACTTAATCCATGTGCTGTAGATTGACTAAGTATGGTAAGTAAATTTGCAGGCCCAAAATAATCGATACATGCCTGAACAGAAGATGAAGTGCTGATGTAATTACCAATATGACCTTCCAATTCTTTGTTATTATTTGTGGTAGCCACCAGGGAGGCCAGGTGTGCACCCGATGAAGCCCCCCAGATTATTATTTTACCAGGATGAAAACCGTATTTCCCGGCATGGGCTCTTAAAAAACGGATAGCCGCTTTTATTTCATGCACCTGGGCGGGAAATATTTTTTCCGTACTTAAACTAAATTGAATGCTGGCCAAAGCATAACCAGAACCCAATAAACCTAAAGGCGGGTTTTCTTTGTTTCCGCTATGCCAGGCTCCCCCATGTATCCATACGACGAGCGGTACATGATTTTGATTGCTCATTTTATAAATATCCAGCAGTAAGTTTTTATCCCTTTCCCCGGCATATAAAATATTTTTGATGACGACGGTGTCGGTCTGTGCTACTAAAGGAGAATTTAAATAAAATAAAAAAGACAGGAGCAATGATATTTTCATGTTTTTGCTTTAAGTAGTAAAAATAACCCTACGGAAATAAATGACCATTTTGTCATTCCAACTATGAGTTTCTTTAATACGCCTGAACTGATCCATCAACTTATCGCATATTCAAAACGCTAATTTTTGTGGAGGGAAAATATTAATGGCTATATTGCCTGTGATAACTTTTTTGAGCATTATCCAACCTGTTCCCATTTTGTTGGCAGGATTATTGGAAATCTATAGTACCGGCCCTCTCTAAAATAGCTTAAGAAAAAAGGAACTTCATTAATTACAAAAATTTATCTTATGCCTTCAAGAACGAAAAAAGGATCAGCCTCTCCTGCTAAAAAAGCAGTAAAAAAGAAAGCAGCACCAAAAAAAAATATTGCCGCTAAAAAAAGTAAGCCGGTCAAAAAGGCCGTCACTCCTTCAAAAAAATCAACGGCTAAAAAAGCTATTGCAAAAAAGAAAACTCCTGTCAAAAAAAGCACAGGAACCAAAAAGAAAGCCGTAGCAAAAAAAAGTACCTCTATCAGTAAAAAAATAGCAACTAAAAAAGCAATCCCCTTAAAGAAAAAAGCAACAGCAGGAAAAGGAACCGTTACAGGCAAAGCCAAACGAAAAACCGGCACTATTAGGAATAATGCCGATATGAATGTTGCAGAAAGTAACCTGCCGCCTGTTGAAGAAAAGAGTATGGAAGTTAGCCCGGTTATGAACGTGATTCCTGAGCCGGAGCAGAAAAACTTAAGACGAAGAGCGGCAAAAAATTTTGATAAGCATCATATCCCTGAGTCGAGTGTAAAAAAAGGCGGACCAAGACCTTCAGGTAAAAAACCACTCTGGTAAATAGTAACGTTACTCTCTAACCGGAAACTTATATTCCAATATCTGTTTTGAATCTGAGTCAAAACAGATATTTTATTGTTTGAGAATATCGCTATTAATAAAATGGTTGATTGATTAGCTATAAAATAAAATGACTTTTAAAAACGAACCAGGAATGGTTCTCCAGACTTAATTAATAAACAGGAGTTAATTCTACCATCATATCATTGCCTTTTTCAACATTTCAATACTTTTAGGAACAGCGCTTGCCGCATCTTCCCTGCCTTCATATTCAAGCGACAGATATCCCTGGTAATTTACTTTGTTCAGAATTTTCATTATTCTGTTATAATCCAGATCCAGTGTATACCATTCACCGCCGCCGTAATAAGTTTTGGCCTGTACAAATTGTGTATAGGGAGCAATCATTTCTAATTTATTATAAGGATTTTCAAGAAAATTACCGGTATCCATTAAAAGACCCAGCCAGGTTGAATCAATTGCTTTCTTTATCCGCAGCATACCTTCCGGAGTGGAGCAAAGACCCCAATGATTTTCCAGTGCCAGCAATACACCATATTTTTCCGCCGTGGGAAGGCACTGTTCAATACTATCGATACACCATTTAAACCCGTCATCTTCGGTGTATCCCGGAAGAATGGGTTCCACTCCCCGGTTCTTCATCAATTCATCAAACGATTTAATTGTATTCCATCGGCCTGAATTCAATCGCAAACAAGGGATTCCCATTTGTGCCGCCAGTGCTATACATCTTTTGGTGTGCTCAATTTCCTTTCTTAAAAATTCTTTATCCGGTGAAACAAAACTTTGGTGAATGGATAGACAGGTAAAGGCAATGCCATTAACAAAAGCATGTCTTTTTAATTTATTAACGTAAGCGTCGTCTTCGCTTTCCATCTGCCGGTGCAGAATATCAATTCCCTCCACTCCTAATTTTGCCGCTTCATCAATTACGGCTTCAATTGGAAACTTTTTTTCTTTGAAATGCCAGTACGAATAAGAAGAAATACTCAGTTTGATCCGGGGTTTTGGAATAGTTATTTCGGTTGTATTAATAGGCAATACAGCAACCGATGCAGCGCAGGCAATGGAATTACGGAAAAAGGATCTTCTTGAATGTGTCATCGTCATTTTTATTTTAAATGTAAGGCTAATTCCGAATCAAAAATCTTGTATGCAGAAAATGATCTGCTGTCCTGCACCAATGGTCCACTTTACTTTATTTATTGACTCTCTTCCCGCACAGGCAAGGTTAAAGGATTGAAGAGAATAGAATCTGTTTATTAAGGCCATCATTTTTTATATTTATGATATGAAAAAAATCCCGGTTGTATTGTTGCTTCTTATTATTATTTCTTGTTCATCCTGCCTTGAAAGAAAATCAATTATTAACCAGGGGTTAAATCCGGAAGAATCACTGGCAACTTTCCAGTTAGCCGAAGGATATAAAATTGAGTTGATAGCATCCGAGCCGATGATCTCTGATCCTGTAGCCATGGAAGTAGATGAAATGGGGAATATATATGTAGTAGAGATGCACGGATATCCATCAGATATAAATGGCTCCGGTGTTATAAAATTATTAAGGGATACCAATGGCGACGGAGCACCGGATGATGCTGTGGTTTTTGCTGCTGGTTTGAACCTGCCCACCGGTATCATGAAATGGAAAAAAGGAATCCTGGTAGTAGACGTTCCTAATATTCTATATTTCGAAGACAGTAATAATGATGGCCAATCGGATATAAAAAAAGTATTGATCACAGGGCTGGCGGTTACCAATCCCCAACATATTGCCAATACACCTATCTATGGTTTAGATAACTGGATATATGTGGCTCACCAACGGATTGTAACGCCTAAAGTCGCAATGGAGTTTACTGATACAGGAAGCAATGTTCGTTTTGTCAATTATCCAAATGCGGATCAGCTGGCCCGGGATGCAGACGGAAGAAATATCCGTTTTAAACCAGACACACATGAATTGGAAATTTTGTCGGGCGAGTCTCAGTATGGTCATACTTTTGATGCATGGGGTCATCATTTTGGTACCAGCAATGCAGATCATTTATTTCATGAAGTCATTGCGGCAAAATACCTGCAACGTAATCCGGGTTTGATGGTAACTGAAACTGTGGATCACATACCCGATCATGGCGGAGCGGCGGAGGTTTATCCTATAACCACAAACCCGGAACATCAATTGCTGACCGATGTTGGAGTGATCACTTCTTCCTGCGGAGTTACCTGGTACCAGGGAGGGTTATTCCCGGATAGTTTTAATAATGTCACTTTTATTGCTGAGCCGGTACACAATCTTGTACATGCAGACCGCATTAGGGATAAAGGTGCCAGCTTCTCGGCGGCCAGGGTATATCAAAAAAAAGAATTCCTTGCATCAACTGATGCATGGTTCAGACCTGTTCAATTTTATGTTGGTCCAGACGGTGCTTTGTATGTAATAGATTATTACCGCCAGATCATTGAACATCCGGAATGGATGAGTGACAGCATGAATAATTCCGGAGCACTGTACAACGGTTCAGATAAAGGAAGAATTTATCGTATTACCCCTACTGGTACTGAAAAAATAAATTGGTTCGGTAGTATCAATTTAAGTAATGCAACGGCTAAAGAATGGGTTCAAACATTAGCCAGTAAAAATATATGGTGGAGACGAAACGCACAGCGCTTGCTACTTGATAAAAAAGAACAGGGCACAACAGATATGCTGCAAACTTTTTTGGACAGCACTACCTCTCCCGAAGGTATTGTACATGCATTATGGACGATGGAAGGTCTTCATGCAACAAATGGACAGGCACTTATTAAAGCTTTCAGAAATCCTGTAGCAGGGGTTCGTGAAAATGCAATTAAAATCGCAGAATTAAATTTGCAGAAGACAGCATCCCTTCAAAATCATTTAATAGATATGGTGGCCGATAGTTCTGCAAAAGTCCGCTACCAATTGCTTTGCAGCCTGGGTAATTTGAATGATTCTGCTTCAGTATCAGCGAGACAAGAAATATTGATGAGAGATATAGAGGACAGATGGGTACAAACGGCTGCACTTACATCCTCACCAGGAAAAGAATTTGAATTGATTCAAAACGCCCTGCCTGTTCTTACCGCAAAGGAAACAAAAGGAAAAGCTCTTTTCTTTCAAAATTGCGCAAGTATTATAGGGTTATCTCAAAAAACTGAGGATATAAAAAAATTGATCAGGCTGGCTACTACCAACAGTTCGCCGGCATCCGCTTGGTGGCAGTCAGCCTGTCTTTCGGGATTATCCAATTCCCTCCGAAATAAAGGTCTGCCCATTTCGGATTTTAATTTTGAAAAACAACTCCTGCTTTTAAAATTCACAAACAAAACAGTACCATCCCTTCGGTCAGCTTCGGTTGATCTTCTCCGGTTAACAGGTGTTCAAAAAAATGAAGCCTGGTACAAGGCTGTTAATTCAGCAAGGTCTGCAGTCGCAAACAAGAAAGCTGAAAAAAGCTTCCGCGCAGACGCAATGCAGATAATAGCCATGGGAAAAAATATCAATGATACCACGCTGCTTAGCCCGCTTATTACTCCCACCGAACCTGAAACGATTCAGCAGACAGCATTAAATTCTTATAATGATCTTGCACCAAAACAAGCCGCTGACTACATTATACGCAACTGGGCTAACCTGACATATGAAGTTCGTGACGCAGCCATTGAAATTCTATTATCATCACCTCAACACACCAGCTCATTGCTGGATGCAGTGGAACAGAAAATAATTCAGCCAGCTTCCATCAGCTGGCCACGAATGGTGAGCCTGATGAATAATGACGATATGCCCACTCGTTCCCGGGCAAGAAAACTTTTGTCGGGGGGAATTGAAGACCGGAACCTGGTATATAAAAAATATGAGCCTGCTTTGTCTATGCAAGGTAATGCTGCAAATGGCCTGGCTATATTTAAGCGAACCTGCAGTAGTTGCCACCAGGTTGCCGGAGAAAACGGAAAAGTATATGGTCCGGATCTTGCTTCTATCCGCAACCGGGATAAGCGATTTATCATGGCCGACATTCTTGATCCTAACCGCGCCATTGCTGACAGGTATGAACTATGGACCATTGAAAAAATAAATGGAGAAAAACTTTCCGGTATTATCAGTTCA
>JBPPMM010000618.1:0-5174 GCA_051306075.1 Chitinophagaceae bacterium | reverse complement strand
TAATATATAATGTAACTCCAAAATTAAAATTTGCTAAAATTCAGGGAGTGCAAAAGTAATTTTTTGCACTCCCTGATTATTAAATACCATAATCCATGTTAGAATTAAAGTTCAATTAATAACCCGGATTTTGTTTTAGATTTTTATTGGCATTGATCACACTTTCCGGTATCGGAAATAAATTTACATGTGTACTGCCATCTGCGGGGTGGAACATAAAGGCACTATTATATTTTCCAAAGCGAATCATATCCTGTCTCCTGGTAGCCTCAAAAAACATTTCCCTTCCTCTTTCATCTAAAAAAGTCTGTGCCGTCATGGTTGCATAAGGAGTTACACCGCCATGAATGGTTCTGATCTGGTTTACAATTGCAAGAGCTGTGGCTTCATTCCAGTTATTCGCTTTTCTGGCCAATGCTTCAGCCTTGGTAAGAAGAATGTCGGCATACCGGAATAAAACCCAATCATTACTTAACTGGCCGGTCATTCCCTTATAAAATTCATACTTTCCTATCCTGGCGCCGGATTGCCTCCATGCAGCTGGTTCCAGTTCATTAATATATGGAGTATGGTTTATTTGCGGACCATCAGGGTCAGTTGCATCAGCACCAGCGTCATTCAGTGGGCTAACGCCATCGGCGCCATATATTTTCCCCACAATAAAATTGGTTAATCTTTTATCGACTGTTCCGGTTACCAGGGTGCCCTTAGGATCAGTGCCCACCACAGTACCCTGGGGACCCGGATTCTGTACTGGATCTATATATGAATTGTAAAACTCTTGTACACTGGCCCAGCCATTCCAGGGTTGCGCACCCATATTCCAGGTTGCTTGTTCGGCCATGTGGAGAGTCTGGTGCGGAAGGTTAAAACCAGTTGCCTGAATTTCATCATATGGTATTACCCAGATAAACTCTGTAGACCCTTTATTGTTTTTAGTAAAGTTATCCCTGTAGTTGGGCATCAGGGCGAATTTGCCGGAATTAATAATATCATCGCAAGCAGCTATTGTTTTATCCCATTGCGGCGCACCGCTAAAAATTTCTGCATTGAGGTACAACTTTGCCAGAACTGCCTGGGCAGTATAATAATTCACCCGACCATAAGTAGCATTATCATTAGGTCCTGTTTTTTGTAAGTCCGGTAATGCATCTGTTAATTCTTTTTCGATAAAAGTATATACTTCTTTGCGAGTATTATTTGGTGGTGGATCTGTTTTTTTAAAATCTGTACTGATAGGCACATTACCAAATAAATCCACTAGCCAGTAATAATAGATTGCTCTTAATGCTTTTAGCTCGGCAATAAACTTCAGGGAAGAAGGAGTACCTAATGGTTCCAGGATTGAGAGCACCCTGTTGCAGGTATTTACTCCCCGGAATAAAAATGCCCAGGTGTTACCGGGCCCGGCATCTGCAGGTACAGTTGTGTGCCTTTTTAACCGAATCCAGTGACCACCATCACCCCAGTCCGGTCCTCGTTGCGGAACCACAACTTCATCCGTTGGAACTTCCTGCACCCTCATAATGTTACCATCAGCGCCAAAACTTCCATACAGGTTTGTATAGGCTGCTGCTAAAAGTGATACTATTTCTGCATCGGTCTGGCCAAAATTTTGACTGGTGGCCGTATCATAGAGTACTTCTTTTTCATCCAGTTTGGTACAGGACCCCATTAAAAGCACTCCTATCAGCAAAAATTTTGTCGGAAATAAAATTTTCATATCAATTTATTGATTGATGAATTAATTACGTTTAAAATTTAAGATTTACACCCAATGTGTAAGACCGGGTCCACACCCAGGTATCCCTGGCATCAACACCCGGAGCCAATACATTACCGCCATAGCTATACCTCACCTCAGGATCTACACCTGTATAATCAGTAATCTTAAATAGATTTTGACCATTGATGTATGCCCGCAATCCCTTTATAATACCGTCGTTTTTAAAATTGAAACTATATCCGAGAGTCGCATTATCTAATTTTACAAAATTCCCTTTTTCAACAAAAAGACTGCTGAAACTTGGTTGTGATGTTAAAGCCGGATTAAAGTATTTTGTTGTTACTACATTATAGCTGGCAATATTCGAAGGAGTTGAATTTTCAAAGAAAGCACGATAGGTATTTACAATATCATGGCCAAAGGAACCCCGCAAAAAGAAATTAAGATCAAAATTCCTGTACCGGAATGTATTGCTCCAACCTAGTTCAAATTTGGGCAAGCCATTACCAATTTTTGTTTTAAAAGCATCACTAAGCACATCCTTTCCGGTGCCATCATCAAACAGAAATTTACCTGCCGGATCAAGGCCCTTATAAATAGGACCCCATATTATGCCGATCTTTTCTCCTTCAACGGCCCGTGTGATTTGTGTTTGCTCCTGACCAGGTGAACCTAAATTACTTGCTCCTATAACTGTACCTGCTAAATCTTTATTTAATTCGGTTAGTTTGATATTAAAAGTTGAAAAATTAAGTGAGGTATTCCAGTCAAAAGCTTTGTTTTTGAAAACATCATATCCTAATACAAATTCAAAGCCCTTGTTCTCCAATGTTCCTATATTCATCCATTTCCTGTCGGTAGGATTAGGAGGTACGGGTACTGTAGCATTAAATAAAAGATCAGATGTTTTACGTTTGTAATAATCCATACTTCCGGTTAAGCGGTTATTGAATAAAACAAAATCAAGACCCACGTCAAATTCCGCCTTTCTTTCCCATTTCAAATCGGGATTGTCGTTTTGAGTTGGTGCATACGAAGGAATATATCCTCCATTGTATAAGAAAGAACTCCCCGTAGGACCATATAAGAATTGGGATAAATATGAGCTGGGAGGTAAGGCTCCGGTTATACCATAGCTGGCTCTCAGTTTAAGAGAATTTACATGGGCTATATCTGTTATCCTGCTTATATCAAGTCCGGCACTAACTGCCGGAAACATCCCCCACTTATTATTTTCACCAAATTGCGTTGATCCTTCTCTTCTAAGGCTAGCCGATAAAAAGGCCAGATCTTTATAATTAAGATTTGTTCTTCCAAAAAACGCTATCAGTCTTGAACCGTTTTTATAACTGGAAGCAACAGCCCTGCCATTTTTAATATCACCGGCATTTAATATATTTTCCGAATTAACATCCGATAAAAAATCACCTGCCCGTACATAAAGACCGCTATTTGTAAATGCCTGGTAAGAATAACCAGCAACAGCTGATAAATTTATGTCATTAAATATTTTTTTGTCGTAAGAAAGGGTGCTCTCGACCAGGCGGGTATAAGTCTCATCATCCTGCTTGCGTGCCAGACCATTAGCGGAAAAGCCACTCCTGTTTCCTTCTATGATACGTGAATCAAAAGAGGTTTTAGGAAGGTAAGCCCAACGAAAATTGCTGGCGTTTTGCTGTGCATACCTTACCTGGAATTTTAATCCGCGAATAATTTCATAAGTTCCAGTGGTATTTATGTTCATCCTTTTAAGCGTTCCCTGATTTGTATTTTGCTCCAGTACGGCAAGCGGATTTGCATATTCAACAAAATTTTGCTCTACATAACCACTCCCAGTCAAATTGAGCCCGCCCGAACCAGGAGCATCCGTAGTGCGAAGAGGTGCTGTAGGATTAAATATTGTCGCATATTGGTAAGCCCTGTCAAAACCAAACTTTGATGCCCTCTGGGTGGCCGTTACATCCAATGCAAAATTAAATTTGTCCTTCAATGCTCTTTGCGTCAGGTTAATATGTCCGTTCACTTGGTTAAATCCAGTCTTTATAGAAACACCCTGAGCTTCCCTGTAATTTACAGAAGCTATATAGGATGTACCACTGCCATTTCCTCCTGAAAAGGAAAGATTATGAATTTGGGAGTAGGCCGTCCTGGTAATAGCTTTGTTCCAGTCTGTGCTGGAGCCTAAGTCTTTGCCACCTGCCGCTTTATACTCTGCTGCATTCATGTGTGGAATAAATTCTCCCGGCACTTCTGAGGTAACACTTGCGTTATAGGAAACAACCGGAATCCTACCTCCTTTTTTTGTTGTAATAATTATCACACCTGAAGAGCCACGGGTACCATAAATAGCTGCTGATGCAGCATCTTTTAATACGTCGATACTTTGAATATCATTTGGATCCACCGTATTGATATCAGCACCTACCTGCCCATCGATCACTATTAAAGGGGAGGTATTGGCGCCAAGTGTGGAAAGACCACGCAAGCGAATCGTAAAGCCTGCGTTCGGATTACCTCCTGGTCTGGATATAGACAAACCGGCAACTTTGCCCTGCAATAATTGTGTTACGTCGCTTATGTTTCCTTTATTGAACTGTTCAGCATTGACCGTTGTAATGGCACTGGTAACTTCCCGCCTTTTCTGAGTTCCATAACCTGTAACTACCACCTCGTTTAACTGACCGGCGGTTGGCGACAAGGTAATATTAAAGGTTGTCCTGGTACCTACTGTTACTTCCTGGGCAGGAAAGCCCACATAGGAAAAAATAAGTATTGACCTTTGACCCGGTACCGATAAATTAAAATCTCCTTCAAGATTGGTTACAGTACCCGATGAGTTTTCTTTAACTGTTACCGAAACACCAGGCAGAGGTTGATTCGCATTATCAGTTACTTTACCCTGTACACTTATTTGAGCAAGAAGTGCGTTACTTAAAAATAAAACAAGGATGAGTATAAAAACATACTTAATCCCCTTTGCCATGTAATGACTCATAAGCATAAACTTTGGATTATTAATGAAAGGATTATTTTTTGAAAATTTCTTAAGTTAACTGTAGTCAATCGTTTTATACAGTTTAATCCGGAACAGAAATTCTAGCTTCGGTGTCGTTGTAATAAAAACCAATAAAAAGGAACACAATGATTAAATAAAAGAAAATTTCCTTTTGTACCTGGAATCTCTGCAGAAAGTGTTCTCTGTAAAAGGGAAGCATTTGAGGTATTCATACAGCAGTCGTTTTAAAATTCTTTGATAAGCCAGAAACTGTTAAGAAAGAATTTAAAGTGTCTTTTTAACAATTAAAATTAAATGTAAGATAATTTGCAATAACAAAAAAATAATTATCATTTTTAAATACAATGGGCCGGGGGAGGAATTTCTATGCATAAAACCATTCGGACAAGAGTTATCTGTTTTAATCTTCACATACTTTTCCATAAATAATAA
>JBPPMM010000565.1:0-2151 GCA_051306075.1 Chitinophagaceae bacterium | reverse complement strand
AGCTTCCTTGCTTTAACCAATTGGGAACGTAGTGTGTACAGGGATTTTAATTCAACCATTTCTTCCCGATCGTATTGTTTAAAAGCGAGTTTGTCGTAAAAACGCTCCCCGTACTCCCTTATCCTTCCGGCATCGATAGGATCTGATTTACCCTTGATTATCCCCAGACTATGTTTGATAGTATAACCTGGAACCAAAGCTATCTTTATTCCTTTTTGATTACAGAGAAAAACCAATAAGTCTCCATAAATCCCTGTGTGTTCCGCACACAACACAGCTTCATCGGGTACTTTCGAGAGAAACCTCGAAATGTCATTTAATCGGTTTTTTACTTGTTTGTTCTTTTGTTTTCCCTTTTCGTCAATGTAGTTAACATTAAATTTTTCCATCGACAGATCAATTCCATATACTTGCATAAACTTTTTATTTTATGCTCCGCATTGAGTGGCTAACATCGTGATAATGGGTTTTTCCCTATATACTCTCTGGCTTTATCTCAATAATCTACTGTTCTTAATATGTCCGATAGATTCTGTCTAGTAAGTTAATAAAGTTAATGCAGTAGATAGAGCTTTTTATACCAAGGTATTTATTCACAATTTATTCTCTTTAATAATTCTCCTGTAATTTCTTATAGTACAAACTAACGATAAAGTTAAGAGCGTGTTAGCTGTTTAAATTAACTTTGAAAAATGTCAAGAGAAAAAAGAAATTACACCGTAGAGTTTAAAGAAAAAGCTGTGGAACTTAGCTACGCACGTGGCAGCGTTGCGGAAATATGCAGGGAATTGGATATACCTACATCCGTATTGAGCCGCTGGCGCAGAGAATCAGATGCTTATGGCAAGAACAGTTTTCCGGGCAAGGGAAATCCGAAACTGACGGACGAGCAACGTGAGATTGCCGAGTTGAAGAAAAAGCTCAGGAATGCGGAGCTCGAGCGCGATATCCTAAAAAAGGCGATAGCCATCTTCTCCTAGGGCGACAGGAAAAATATAGGTTCATAAAACACCACAAATTTAAATTTTCTGTTGGGAAGATGTGCAAAATGTTCAAGTTAAGTAAAAGCAGCTATTATCATTGGTTGGGTAGGGAGCCATCCAAAAGATGGTTGGAAAACCAAACGATATCCTCGGTCATCCGGGATATTTTCAAAGATAGCTTTGAGAGTTATGGGGCACCAAGGATCAAAGCGGAGCTCTCAAAAAAGGGATATCGTGTTTCCAGACCAAGAGTCGCCAGGATAATGAGGGCCAATAATCTGTTTGCCAGAAGAAAGCGTAAGTTCAAGATTACAACGGACAGCGAACACAACTATCCATTGGCCCGTAATATTTTGAACCAGAACTTTACGGTCTTTAGAAAGAACCAAGTCTGGGTGTCCGATATTACCTATATAGAGACTAAACAGGGATGGATGTACCTGACCGTAATCATCGATCTGTTCCATAGGAAAGTCGTGGGGTGGTCGATGGGCGAAACCTTAAATACAAGCGATACTATAATCCCTGCTTGGAATATGGCTGTTAAATCAAATGACATCACAAAAGAACTCATATTTCATTCCGATAGGGGATCTCAATATGCCAGTTATGGATTTACCGATATCCTGAAAAATCACAATGCCCTTATAAAACAAAGTATGAGCAGAAAAGGTAATTGTTGGGACAATGCGGTGGCAGAATCATTTTTTAAGAGCTTAAAGGTAGAATGGGTCTACAAACATAGCTATAGCCTTAGATCGGAAGCTGAGCTATCTGTCTTTCAATGGATAGAAACTTGGTACAACAGAAGAAGAATGCACTCCACTTTGGGGTATAAAACCATAGAGGAATTTGAAATAGAAATGTACAATCAAAAAGTAGCAGCATGACCCTTATCTAATTGTCCACTTTTTTGTTGCAAGTCCAATTAAGAACCTATGAGGCAAAGCGAAACTGAGCCTCCGGGCCCGTTATCTCACCGCCTGCCTCGACAGCAGTTTCCAATACGCATCCTGTTTGGTAAAAACGTACAGCACTTTCAGGCCGATGGGGGTATCTTTTCCGTCAGTATTCAATACGATGTCGATAGTGCCCCGTACCCAGGCGGCATCCCCTTTAAGTGTCATGTCGGGTTCGCTGAAATGGATGCTGATGTAATCGTCCCCGT
>JBPPMM010000552.1:0-6558 GCA_051306075.1 Chitinophagaceae bacterium | reverse complement strand
CGATTCAATGTTAAATGTTTCCCCTTCAGTGAAAGGACCCATTGCAATATCCACTCGTTCGCCGGGAGTTATTAAAACTTCTGTAACGGTTAGCGGATGTTCCAGCAGCCCGCCATCTGATGCGATAATTTTAAACGCCTTGCCATCGAGATGCAATAGAAAATACCTTGCACTCGATGAATTGATAAAACGCCATCTTTCCGTTTGTCCACTATACATATTGAAGACTAAATTTTCTTTCCCGTTCAACAACAGTGTATTGCCCTGACGTCCATCATGTCTTTCTACCATGCGTGGGAAGAACCATGAAGGTTTTGTAAACTCGTTGTTTTTATTCAGCTTCATGTCATCAATCATAAAAATCTTTTCACCATCGACTACAGGATCTGTTTCTCCATCTACTATGAATGCTCCGTACATGCCCCGTTCCATCTGGACGGTTTCATTGGTATGCGCATGATACCAAAAAGTACCGGCATCGGGTACCACAAAACGATATTCAAACATTTCACCCGGCTCAATTGGCTTTTGCGCATCATCAGTTCCATCCATGGATGCGGGAAGACAGATGCCATGCCAGTGAATAGTGGAAGCTTCCTTGAGATTGTTAGTAATGCGAACCACGACGGTATCACCAACATTGGCTCTCAATACAGGCCCTGGCAACTGTTCGTTAAAGCCCCATGCTTCGATGTTTTTACCGGGAGCTATTTCCCACTGAAATACACCTGCAGTTAAGTTGTACTCAACAATTTTACTTTTCTGTTTCATTTTAGTTGGTTTTGATGTTTAAGAAATGATTAGTATTTGATCCACAATTTGTACTGCAAAGATGCCGGGGATTTCAGCGCTATTATGGACGGGTTGATGTCAAAAACGGACAAGATTAAAACAGATTGATTGCAGTAGCACAACACATTAATGTTGACTTGGGCAATACTATAATGACGAGGCCCATCAGGGGAAAGATTGGCCGTTTTTGACGTCTTGATGTCCGTTCTGCCTATCAAAACCACAATACTTTTACATCATTAATTAATAAACAAATACAAAATCATGACACCATTACTTATAGGAATTTCATTAGGTCTTGTCATTATACTGCTCTTTGGTATCTTAAAGCAGTTTGATAAAAAGGAAATTTACGGATTGATACTTAGTGGCATCGGGTTCCTTTATGTTGGCTTTACGTGGACGGATCTCCATGCTTTAATGATCACTGCCATACAGGCTGTTTTCTTCGTAATGGTAGCGTATTACGGTGTTAAAAAGAACCTATATCTCCTGGCGGCAGGTTACTTCCTGCATGGAAGCTGGGATATGATATACCATTTATTTCCCGGGTCTGCGTTAATTCCACCGCACTATGACTTGTTTTGCATGTCTATTGACTTCACCATTGGATTTTATATTCTGCTGATAAAACAACGGAATGATCACCTCGAACAAGGTAACCAGCCCGTTCTCCCTAGAAATATCATTAAAAAAATCATCTCGAATTAAGTGACCTTCAAGTCGCTCAAAGAAACATCATAAAAAAATCATATCGAATTAGGTAACCCTCCAGTCGCTCTCAATTGTCTGAACTACGCGAACGATCAGTTTCATGCAGATACAAGACTCTATAGGGCACTACAATAATGAGAAACTGACTTTGAAACAGGGTGAAGCGAGAAAGCAAATCAGAAAGCTAAGTGCCTTCAAGGACGAATAAGTGAGTTTTGAGAGTGACGAGCTTTGGTTGGTGAGCTGTAGCAAAAGGATAAGAACTGCAAGTCGAACTAGGTTTTTTTTGCGAAAAAAAAGAACAGAACAAAACTTTAATTATGAAATTATATTGGACAATGCCAGCCGGGTTAAAAGCCCATTACCAGCAGGAACTTGAAATGTACAAATTGGAAATGGCCGAATCCGATTTTCAATGTGCCTGGAGGCATCTTGAAAGGGCTCATATTCTCGGCCAACCGTGGTTTGTACAACATACCCATGTACATTGGTTAATGCTTAAGTTTGGTATCAGGATCAAGAATAAAAAGGAGATACTGGGTCAGTTGCCAAGACTTCTTGTTGGTGGGGTAAAATCCTTTGTTGGGGTAATTCCTGTGGGAAATACAGGCGGGGCCAATGTACCGCCGTTGAAAAGAATGGAGATACCCGAAGATCTGAAAAATATGATGCGGCCCTATAGAGATCGTTTAGAGATTTAATACAACACAGTTATCTTACACTATGCAAAAAGTAGCTTTTATCATTCCGCCAACTGTTGAATTACTGGACATGGCAGGGCCTGTTCAGGTTTTTACAGAAGCAAAATTTTATGGTTTTGAAATTGATATTGAATTTTATCAATTTCAGGACAACCCCGTCAGTACTTCTGGTTTGGGCTTTGAAAAACTAAAGAACTTTAAAGAGGCAAAATTAAAGGAAGGTGATTTTGTTTTTGTGCCCGGGATGGATCATGAATACGTAAACAGCATTTCATTTAAAGCTGAAAGAGAATTCTTTACATGGCTTAAAGACTGTTCGGATAAAAATGTAACAACGTGTTCCATTTGTACCGGGGCTTTTGCACTTGGTCATGCCGGATTGCTGAAGGATACTGAATGCACTACGCATTGGCGGAGAGTAGGAGATTTAAAATCACAATTTCCACAAGCTAAAGTAGTAGCTGATATTTTATTTGTTAAAAGCAATAATGTATATACAAGCGCAGGCATCAGTGCGGGTATAGATCTGGCGTTGGCCATTCTTGAAGATTTGAAAGGCCCATTCTTTACCCATAAAGTAGCAAGGGGGTTGGTGGTGTACCACAGGAGAAGCGGATCGCATAAGCAACAAAGCATTTATCTGGACTATAGAAACCACATTAATCCGCAGGTGCATGAAGTACAGGATTATCTCATTGATCACCTTGCTGAAGAAAACAGTATTGAATCACTGGGCGCTCTTGTCGGTATGAGTCCCCGGAATCTTAGCAGGGTATTTAAAGAAAAGACGGGTTCTACTGTTCTTGAATACTTAACCCTATTGCGAAAAGAATATGCAAATACGATGCTCAATAATCCTGAATATACAATTGAATATATAGCTTCTAAATGTGGATTTAAAACCGCAAGACAATTACAACGGATATTGAAGAAATAATATCTTAGTCAACTTGCTTTGGTGAGCAGCTCACGTGCAGCTGCGTACTCGTGTTATACTCTGCATATTTGGTTTCAATTCAATTCTTCCAATTAGTCTATCCTACCAGGGACCATTCTTTTTTACCTGATAAAAGCGTTTGCCATCAAATCGATGGAGTCCGGATCCGGCACCCCACCACATATTTCCTGACCTGTCCTGATACATACTTTGAACACAACAGTTAAGTCCATCCTCTGGTGTAAACACTGTGAATGCTTTGGGATTAGAAATATCGATGGAAGGGTCGTATCGCGTAGTGCTGCCTCTGGCGGTAATCCAGATAATACCCGACTGTTCAATATATATTCCCCATACTTCACTTCCACCTAATCCGTCTTTGGTTGTGATTTCTGTAAAGGTTTGAGTCGAAGGGTTATATCGGCAAATACCACCATTCATAGTAAACCACATATTTCCAGCTTTATCCTGTGCCATGCCTCCCGCATAGTTCTCTCCCAATCTTTCCTTTTCTGCAAAATTGGTAATCACCTTTCCATCATAACGATAGACACCATTTTCAGACGAGGCAAACCATATATTTCCACTTTTGTCTTCCATGATGCCAGTAACATTTATCGGAGGAAGCTTTTCAAATAATGAAAAACTTTGATCCCCTTTGCTATCGGCAATTGGGTCATATCGGAATACCCCGCCATGTGTGCCTACCCAAATAGTTCCCGATTTGTCAACAAGGATACCTTTGCGAGTAATATCTAAATGACTCAGGCCATCCTTTTGTGTATAATTTCTAAAGGTTTTTCCATCATATTTATAAACGCCCTGGTCAGTACCAAACCAAAGATTCCCACTTTTATCTTCATTGATTGCATACACAGTGGTGTTGTAAAAACCATCCGAATTGGAAAAGTATGTCAATGTGTTTACATCATACCGCACAACACCTTCGCCTAAAGTGCCAAACCACAAATTTCCTTTCGAATCCTGAAAAATACTTCGGATGTATTGACTGACTAAGGTCGTGTCAAAATCGGGGGACACAGCAACTGCCTTAAAGTTTTTTACTACAGTTGGAATTGGTTTTGACGCTTCAGTGGTGTTCTGAGGTAAGCTTTTGTTCACCTGGCCATTGCAAGAGTTTAATAACAGCAACCCTAATAGGAAAATGTATATTGACTGGAGAAAATAATATTTTGTCATTTTCCTAAATACTAGTTGTTATGCATAAACGCTCATACAAATCTATACAGTTTTATGTGTAAAAATCGTCTGCACATAAAGAAAACGCAACATACCTACATATGCGGTCCCCCAAACCCAAATAATATGGCTTCTTCAAGTATACCAATGTTGATATCTTTTAGCGTTTTAAATTTAATACAATACCCGGTCACGCTTGCCTTTCCAAGTTTTTTTCCATACGTTTCGGCTAAGTATGCCTTATCCGTGATGCCAAGGATGTAGACAGAGATTCCGGTTGTGTTTGCACTTAAACCAATTTGATAAAAATCTCTGGTGGTTCCATCAGCATATTTTATGGTATAAAATCCATATCCAATATTAGGATTAGAAACAATTTTATTTTCACTGTTCTTACCATCCAGGAACCATAATTTACATTCCGGCACCACCTGTAGTATGCGGAGGTGCAGGGTCTGCATATCGCTACGCTTTAGTTCAGGCTGGCTGTTAATATATGCTTTGATTTGTTCTGGTACGTTCATATAAATATCAATTTACGGTTTGCTTGCTTTTTATTTTCCTCTAGCCATTAGTCCAATTCTTCACAGTTGAATTTATGAACTTTTAGCAAGTTTTTTATTGGCAAAACGATATTTTCATTACAGTCAATACGCAAAATTTTATCACAATCTTCAAGGTCAAAGTTCCATTTTGCATTTGGCAATATGTGGTCAATATGCGGCTTAAGTTTCCTTACCTGTAACTTCGTTTTTACTGATGTTTTGAAAACATAAATCATTTTTGCGATAACGTCGTCAACAACTGTTCAAGGTTGGTCATGCTCATAGTGAATCCTTCTTTAAAGCCCATTTCAATCATCTTTTCCAGACGTGCAAGCGATTCATTATAAATTGTAATGCGCACTATTGTCTTTCCATGTTGTTCGCTAAACGTGTAATCCCATTCGGAACCCGGTAATTCAGGGTTTTCATCTTTGTCCGAAAAAGCATTATACATTTTGAAATTGGTTTTTGGGCTAATGGACGTGTATTTCTGAATTGCCCAACGCTCCAGTCCTTCCGGACTTACCATCGCATAAAATCTACGTCCACCAACCTTGAAGTCCATAAATTTTGTCCGGGACGACCATGGTTTAGGTGCCACCCATTGGTCAAGAATTTCAGGTTTGGTAAAAGCATCCCATACCAGGGAAAGGTCGGCATCGAATTCCCTAGTTATGTATACCGTTTGAGCCTCTTTGTCAAGGGTAAAATCAAATAATAAACTGTTAATCATTTTTTATTTTTTTTCATTGTGGATAATACATGGTCCAATTGATCAAACTGCGTTTCCCAAATTTTTCTGAATTGGGCCAACCAATGGTCCAATTCCTGCATTTTTTTAGGATTAAAGTGATAATAAATTTCTCTCCCCGACTGTTCAGGTTTAATCAACTTGCATTCCTGTAATACTTTAATATGTTTTGATACGGCTTGTCGGCTCATATCAAATTTTTCAGCCATTGCATTTGGCGTTAATGCTTGGATGGCAAGTAAAGTCAAAATAGCCCTGCGTGTTGGGTCTGCTATGGCCTGGAATAAGTCCTGTTTCATCGTTCAATATTAAATTACGCAACTCTCAGGTTGCAAATATATACGCAACTTTTGAGTTGCGCAAATTTATTTTCAATTATTTTTTAAGGATATCTTTTAATCCGCCGACGCTTGCACAGGTGATGGCGTATTGGCTAGCGAAGACTAGGGCGATTGCCAACCAGTATTCTTAGGTATTTACCTGTTATAAATTTGGTAGTTGTTTTAGCTTTTTGTCGGATTCGTTTGACTCAATTTCTTTCAGCCATTTAAGGAATCCCGGAAGCAGCGGTATTCAATTCTCTGCCATAGCATAAACTATGGCCTTTTCAATTTTCATTTTCCTGCCTTCCTCATACCATTTTTTACCCTCCCCTTGATCGACAGGTATGATTTCACACAATTCATCCCGTTGTACTTCTACAGTTCCCACCAAGGGATAGCCTGATGATTCGCTGTAGGCTTCACTGGCGCCAAGAAGCTTGCACGCCTTTTCAAGATTTCCTTCCAGAGCATTCAGCAAAGCAGCTTCTAATGTTCTATAAAGTTCAGCTTCTTTTTCCCCACTTTCCCTTGCGTATTCCAGCGCATCCATCATCGAGGTCTTTGCTTCCTCCAGATGGTTGAGCTTCATCAGGAA
>JBPPMM010000542.1:0-2098 GCA_051306075.1 Chitinophagaceae bacterium | reverse complement strand
GCCGACGGGCAGGGGTTTGCGGCCTTTGGAAAAGTAGTGAATGGGATGGACGTGGTAAGGCAGATTCACGGGCAACCCGACAATCAGACCAGCTTTTTGCCACCGATCGAGATCATGAATATTGTAAGATTGAATTAGAAAAATTCAACCCGGATCAAAACGGGTCATTTAATATGGACACCAGCTACCGCCGCAAAAAAATAGGATAACGTTTGTTATCCTACTAAAATTTGTATCAATTTTAATTTAACGTGGTATTTCAAAGGAGATCTTCTTAGGGGGAAGGCATTGGCGGTCATTGCATGCCATGTATTCAATCGCTCCCAAGATCTTCTTATTCCCGGGGAGCAATTTTATAAGCTGTACAAATTCTACCTGATCCTCATAAAATTTTTGATCAACATTAAATTCTTTTTCAAAAGTGGTTTTTAGTTTGCCAATTTCTTTTGATTTACCAATAGGAGTAGCATTCTTAAAAGAAACGGATGTTGGCACGGCACCACCCTCCGGATTGCTGATGGAATATATATGCCATTTAGGATCAACTGATGTTTTGATATGAACTTCATATTGATTACTGCCCTTGTCAATCTTTGAGAAACTGAATTTTACCGGATTCAAAATTTGCCCGAAAGAAGTTTGGATAATAACAGCGGCTATTAATGTAAAAAATGTTTTTTTCATCATCTGTATTTACGCAAATTTACAAAATAATGATCCTCTAGGATGCCTCGGAAGCGCTTACAACAGTGTATTTAACGTTAGTTTATAGAAAATAACGAAGAGAAAACCTTTCTACCATCTGTGTTGCCCAGCGCCTCGCTGCATGCCCTTTCAGGATGGGGCATCATGCCAATAACATTTCGTTTTTCATTGCAAATGCCTGCTATATTTTGTATGGAACCATTCGGTGAATACTCCGGACGGGTTAGCCCCTCTTCGTTGCAGTAAGTGAACAGTATTTGGTTGTTTACCGACATGGATTCAAGGGTTTTTTCTTCGGCAAAATATCTTCCTTCGCCATGCGCAACGGGTATTTTGTAAACCTCGCCGCCCGAGTTTATGTCGTTATATTTAATATGGGTATTCTTGCATACAAACTGAATGTTCGCATTTCTGAGGAGCACACCAGGCAGCAGGCCGCTTTCGCAAAGAATCTGGAATCCATTGCATACGCCAAAAACATTTCCCCCATTATTTGCGAACTCAATCACGCTTTGCATCATCGGGCTAAACCTGGCGATGGCGCCGCACCTGAGGTAGTCGCCGTAGCTAAATCCTCCCGGTAAAATGATACAGTCATCTTTGGTGAACATTGTAAGGTCATAATCTTTATGCCACAAGGAAATTACCTCAAGGTTCAGTTCGGTTTCCAGCGCCCTGATCATGTCCCTGTCGCAGTTAGAGCCGGGGAATATAACTACACCAAATTTCATGGATCTTTTTTTGTAAAGTTACTTTAACCGCCACACTCTTACTTTAGATAAGTGGAATAAATGACAAAAGCTACCATGGCCCAGTGCACCAGGCCTGTAATCCATCTTTTTTCAATATAAAAAAACGTGCAGGCTACAAAGGCCGATAAAGGTACCGTTGCTAAGAACCAATATCTGAAATTGTAACTGCTGTTAATAAAAGGCGTGAAGAGCGCCACAAGTAAATATAAAACCAGCAGACCCCAACTTTTGCGTACCTGTACTATCTGCCTCCTGGAATTCAATTGCATAAAAAAAGCTCCTGCGAGGGCGGTTAGTATCAGCAACGCAAGGCCGGCATACCCAATAGTAGTCCTTTTAAACAGCGGGTAGTCTATCTCTATGCCGGGAACCTGGAAGCTGTAGAGCTTGTCGCTCAAAAACAAATATGCAAAGAGAAAATACCATGGAATAAGAATACCCAGTAGTGCAATCAGCCATTCAGCAATCCTTGGAGGCCGGGTGATCAGGAGGCCAAAGATGATCAGGATGCCAAATGCAAGGGAAGGGAAATAAAAAAATGTGCTCACCCCGATAGCGATCCCGATGTTGAACAAAGTTGTTTTTACCTGGCTACTGTTATATACCGTGCTCATTTTTGCCCACACCCATATTATCAGCGT
>JBPPMM010000464.1:0-3907 GCA_051306075.1 Chitinophagaceae bacterium | reverse complement strand
TTTCTTAAAATTTTATCCATTGACTTTCCTTTTGCCAATTCATTAATCAGCTTATCCAAAAATCGAATCTTTTGCATGAGTTTATCTTCTATTTCCTCCACACGATAGCCGCATATAACCCCGGTAATTTTTGAAACATCAGGATTAAGTTGTGGCGCCTGTAAAAAAAAAGTTTCAAAATCCGTTTGAGTATCAATTTGCCGGTGCAGGGATTTTTGATCATAACCTGTCAGCCAGCGAATGATGGTATCAACTTCTTCCCTGGTGCGGCCCTTTTTCTCCCCTTTCTGAAGATAATGCGGGTAGACACTTGCGAATGACATTTTAAAAATTCTATGATTCCCCATTGTTCTTAAATATCAGGTACAGAAGCCTTAAAGTTTTCGGTCCTCTATAACAACCACCATATCCACAGTCTGTTATTCCATAATTTCCTGCAACTCTACGGCTTTCCAGGCTTCACTTCTGTCTATATAGTCCTTTATCATAGCTACATGGCTTGCGCCGAGAAGAAGTACCATTTTATGGTCGTCCTTTTCCATGCTCTTTTGGGCCAACGACCACATATAAAGGTTTCTTCTGTGCCATTCCGATGAAAGAAACGGGCCGATAAAGTTATCTTTTGCACCTGCCAGCAAAGGAATTTCGGTATGGAATTTATTGCTCTTTTGCCGCATATCCCCGGAATTTAAATAGTACGTTAAATCCAGTAAGGATGCTCCTTTTTCTATTCTGTCATCAAACTCCTTGGTAAATTGTCTTATCCCGTTTTCTATTTCGGTTTGAATATCTTTTTGATTACTAACGGCAATGACGGTCAATAAGCTATCAAACGGAAATTGGGTTTCATGATAATCTATCGCATCTACACTTTTCAATTTGTTCTTTAAGGCGGCTCTGAAAGCCAGTTGGAAAATTTCATTTTTCCTGTAAAATTCAGTTAAGCTGTCATTGTCAAAGTACATATCTTCCTGATAAAGATTGTAGAGGGAGTCCAGCTGTTTCTGTTCATCGAACGGCCACTCAACAAATATTTTGTCGGGATTGAACTCACGAATTTTTTCAGCGATCAATTCCAGCTGATTTTGTGATTCTTCATCCAGTACATCAAATGATTTTGTCTTCGCAATATCTGCCCCGGGGTTATGATAATGGAAGGTGCCGATTAGCAAAACCTCTTTCTTACTTTCTTCGGTAATTGATTCCGGTGGTGACTTTTCGGTTTTTGATTCGCAGGAAGCAAGAAAAGCGATTGTTGTAAAAAGAATTAAGGATAGTTTCAAGATATTTATAAGCTCAGCTGTCAGGCGTTTTATTAATCAATTTTACTATTTATTTGTCTTTTAATGCTTTTTGTATGAGGGTTTCCAATACTTTCAGGTCAATATCATCGATCTTATTAATATAAAGGCAGCCAACGCCTGTTTTATGCTTCCCTAATTTTATCAGAGCATCAGCATGAGTTTCCAGGTCTAAAACAAGATGTAACGATAGATTTGATTTGCGGGGAGCAAAGCCGATTTTGAACCAGTCAACTTCCCGACCTGTTTTAGGGCTTTTATATCTTTTGATTCCAAAGCCAATCAACGAACTTCCCCACATTTTTGGTTTTTCCCTGCTTACCTTCTCCATTAAACTGACAAGTTGAAAACTGTCCTTACGTTGTTGTTCATCCTTTAACCCGTTGATAAAGTCTTCAACACTTGCATTGGTTTCTTTCGTTTTGATTTCTGCTGCTTTTCCCATGGTTATTTTATTTGAATTCACTTAAATCAGACAACATAATATAATTATTACCTCCACTATATTGGTTGTTGCACAATTATCATGGCCGGAGCGCTATGTAATTATATCGTACACAAAGTTGAGTATTAGATCAGTATCCTTTTGCAAATTAACATTTTTGTCAAAATGTTTAAAAAAAACATTTCCCCCGCCCGGCTTTGCCATTCGGACGGGTCTGTGAAAGGTAAATCCGTGTAATCTGGTTACCTTATCAACTTAATTCTAAAAATATCCGCCGTATGAGCACCACACAATCCTATCTTGAAACATGGAAAGAGGCACGCACACGGTTCACCAACTTATTAAAAGATGCCAGGGGCGAAGACCTCAGCAAGAAAATGATCAACACTAAAAACAGCGCAGGTTTTTTGATCCGCCATATTGCGGATGTGGAGTTACTATTTGCGAAGAATGTTTTTGGCGCCTCTGACCTGAAAGTACAGGCGAAGACAATTATTGCACAGCGCGATACAGGTGAATGGACAAACCTGGAAGCGTTGCTGCAGTACCAGCAGGAAGCCTTTGATACATTAAAAGGCATCATTGAAGAACAAACAGAAAGTGATTGGCAACTGACCATCACTACGAAAGAGTTTGGCACCAAAACCAAGGCGGAAGCCATCGGCAGGATTATTTCACATACCGCCTATCATGCCGGGCAGCTGGCACTCACTTTGAAATACGCATGATGCAAAAATAGCAACTCCTGATTGAAACAGAAGGAAAAACAAGGCTGTGAGGAAATGTAGAATGTAATACCTTACGCCATTAAACTATCCCCATTTTTTTCAGTAAAAACGACGCGTTCATATTCTTACAGATACCTTTTTTAAGGGTATAGTCAAAATGGAGGTCGTCGTCAATGATTTCGGCATCGAAATAATAATTTTCGATCTGCGGCATTTCTTTGGCTACTTCGCAAAGACTTAAGTCGTGGGTTGCAATGAGCCCGGTTGAATTCGATGCTACCAGCCGTTCTACAAATTTTTTGGAACCTTTGGCCTTGTCGATACTGTTTGTGCCTTTCAAAATTTCATCGAGAACAATAAAATAACGGTCGGTTTGTATCTCCTTGACGATAAATTTCAGCCGTTTCAGTTCCGAAAAGAAGTACGATTCATCATCCCTGAGCGAATCACTGGTTCGCATACTGGTGATCAGTTTAATCGGGCCGTATTCCACCTTTGCCGCACAAACCGGAAGCCCCGCATTGGCCATGACGATTTGGAGGGATACCGTACGAAGGAAGGTACTTTTCCCGGCCATATTCGCCCCGGTGATGATAAAGAATTGCTGATTTTCAATCTCAAAATCATTCGGGATGCTCTTTTCCGGATGTATAAGCGGGTGCCCCAAACCACTCGCTTTCAATACCGCATCCCCCTTCAAAATTTCAGGGAAGCTATATGCAGGATGATTGTAGGCGAAATTGCCCAGGCTATTGTACGCATCGAAAAAGGCGATGACATTAAACCATTTTTCTACCGAAGCCCCGTGCTTCTGAATCCATCTTTCAATCAGATAACAGTGGGTGAGCGATCGCAAAAAGAAGCCGTTGGCCAACAGCAGGTAAAATGGATTGATATTCCTGTCGAGGCTGTTCAAATGGTCGGCAAATGTTTTGAAAAGATTTGAGCTACGATGGTCTCCCAGAATTTGCTGCTTTTGATTTCTGAGCCATTCCGATTCAAAATTGGTCTCCTCCAGAATTATCAGCAACCGGTGGTATTGCCTGAAAAGGTTCTCCATGTTTGAGGTATTGGAGATCAGTTTCGTAATGCTCCTGGCGTATCCCGCTGAAATCCCCAGGCCAAAAAAGAACCAGAGCACTACATAGGAAAACGGTACAAAAGCCAAAAAGAAAAGGACGGTTAAACCTACAGAGATAAGGGTAAATATGAGCGGTAAAATTTTCATTATAGACGGCACGAAGCCAGAGTAACTGCCAAGCCACTTTACAATGGCATCGGTCGTTATTTCTGTCCTGGTCAGGGAGGCAATGGCTGAAAATTCATGCCGCCAGACGGGCATTTGGGATAGCTCTTTTACGGCTTGTTGTTTTAGCGGAATAAGATCAATCTCATTTCCCGTAAAAATCGAAGCCATGGTTTCACTTCCCTGC
>JBPPMM010000378.1:0-4047 GCA_051306075.1 Chitinophagaceae bacterium | reverse complement strand
GAATATCGCTCTCAAATATCTTGATAACGATTTTTTGCAGGATAACTTTCACCGGTTTGCTGATAGTGCCAGCAGCAGGCAACTTCGCGATAGTATAATGGCCAGTAACTATAGCGCCTATTTAAATAAGTATGATACCCGACTCTATGCCTATGACTCCTCCGGCCATTCCCTCAATAATGATGACCCTACAACCTTTGATGCGTTGAATACTATTGTTACCCTGCAATCGCATCGTACCAGTACACCAGACCTGTATTATTATGAAACAGCTTTTGATAAATATACCTATATAACCAACCGGGTAGTAACTGATTCGGCGGGAAATAAACTTGGAAATTTTTTCCTGATTTCCAATCCCAAAAAGTACAGCAGTGATGCCCTGTTCCCTGAATTTTTTAAACAATACAAAAAGAACGATCCTGAAAATTCACCGATTTATTCTTACGCTGTATACAGCCAGGAAAAATTGATAGCCTTATCAAATAAATATCCCTTTGCCACTAAGCTGAACGTAAAGGATGTTCCCGGCAATAAAGAATTTGAAAGGAAAATGAATGGCGATTTTGATGAATTGTGGTACAGAGCTGGCAACGAAAAAGTAGTAGTAATGGCGAGAAAGGAAGACACACTGATAGAGTCGATCACCCTTTTTTCCTATATCTTTTGTTCATTTCTTTTTCTAGTATTTATAGTTCAGGTTCTGTCTTTGTTATTGAAAGCCGTTTACGACTGGCAGGGGTTTAAAAACTTTTTTCATTTTAATATCCGCAACCAGGTACATAGTACTATTATTTTCATTTCCATTTTTTCTTTTATCATTATTGGTGTTGCCACCATTACTTTTTTTAAAAACCGGCATAACAGGAATAATAGCGACAAGCTAAGCCGGACGATGAAAATAATGGTGAATGAAATGGAAAAACGTATAGACAGTGATCAGCCTTTTGGAATTGTTACCCAGTTGCATGACACCGTTTCTAATTATAGTTTGCAGGACCTGGTAACAGAAGTATCAGGCATTCACGGGGTAGATGTTACCATTTATGATCTTAATGGAGATTTGCAGGTCTCATCTGAATCCAATGTGTATGACAAGGGGGTATTAAGCACAAAAATTGATCCGGTAGCCTATTATAGGTTAAGCCGTATGAACCAGATAGAGCATGTACAGGAAGAGCATATTGCCGATCTTTCCTATTTGAGTATATATGCGCCGGTGAGAGATAAAGAAGGAAAGGCTTATGCATATTTAAGTATCCCTTATTTTACATCCCAGCCAGAACTGGACCAGGAGATATCAAACTTTATTGTTACAGTAATTAATCTTAATGCATTCATCTTATTGATAGCAGGACTAATTGCATTATTTATCACCAATCGTATCACAAGATCTTTTTCAATCATCAGCGATAAGATGAAGGAAGTAAATCTTGGCAGGATGAATG
Source organism: Chitinophagaceae bacterium (assembly GCA_051306075.1). Taxonomy (GTDB): domain Bacteria; phylum Bacteroidota; class Bacteroidia; order Chitinophagales; family Chitinophagaceae; genus Terrimonas_B. Next base: position 2,599 of record JBPPMM010000378.1, on the reverse strand, counting down.
AAGAAATAGTGTGGAACAGAAATGATGAGATTGGCGACCTGGTAAAGGAATACAATAAGATGGTAGCAAAGTTGGAAGAAAGCGCTGAAGCTCTGGCAAAAACAGAAAGGGAAGGAGCCTGGAGGGAAATGGCCAGGCAGGTTGCACATGAGATCAAAAATCCTTTGACCCCAATGAAACTAAGCATTCAATATTTGCAAAAGTCGATAAACAGCAATCATCCCAATGTAAAAGAATTATCCAGCAACGTGGCCAATACACTGGTTGAGCAAATAGATCACCTTTCAAAAATTGCGGCTGATTTTTCTCAATTTGCCAATATCAGTTATACGAATATTGAAGAATTTGACCTGCATGAAGTGATTCGTTCATTGAAGGAATTATACCGATCTGATGAAAACATAGAACTGACATGGAAACCATTAAGAAGAAGACTTATTATAAGTGCGGATAAAACACAAATGAACAGGTTGTTCACTAATCTTTTTGCTAATGCAGTGGAAGCCTGCGAAGACAGGGCATGTGTAATGGAGGTAAATGAAGAGTTGGAAGATGGAATGGTAAGGATTAGTATAAAAGATAATGGCGAAGGCATACCTGAAGAAATGAAGTCACGGATATTTATTCCAAATTTTACCACCAAATCTTCCGGAACAGGTCTTGGTCTTGCCATGTGCAAAGGAATTGTTGAACAGGTAAAAGGAAAAATTTGGTTTGATACGGAGAAAGGGAAAGGTACTACTTTTCATATAGGAATTCCGTTGGCGGATTAAATGGTCTTTTGCATTTTCCTTTTTGCAAGGTGTTCCTCAAATTGTTCCAAAGAAAAACTGCTGAGGTTTTGTTCCCTGGTTAAACCTCCCTTTTGCGCAGCCAGCACACCATATTTAATATCGTTAAATCCATTCAGGTTATGGGCATCAGGATCGATAGACAGTAAAACATTTTTTTCTGTTGCATATTCAATCCAGCGCCAGTCCATATCAAGGCGTCTGGGATGCGCATTAATTTCAATTGCAATATTATTGGCAGCACAGGTATCAATAATTTTTTTGTGATCAAGTGGGTATCCTTTCCGGCTGAGAAGCAACCGGCCCGTCATATGACCAAGAATAGTTACATACGGATTTGAAAGGGCCGTCATCAATCTTGCCATTGCTTTCTCTTCTGACATTTTCAGATTACTGTGAACTGATGCTATGATCAAATCAAACAAGGCGAGTACATCGTTAGAATAATCGAGGTTGCCATCATTAAGTATATCACACTCGATGCTTTTAAATATCTTAAACGGCGCCATTTTTTGGTTCAGTTCGTCAATATACCTGTGTTGTTCGCTGATTCTTTGTTCAGAAAGCCCATTGGCATAGGCAGCGGATTTGGAGTGATCGGAAATCACCAGGTATTCAAAACCTTTGATAATACATTCTTTTGCCATTTCCTCTATTGTATTCACACCGTCGCTCCAGTTGCTATGGCTATGTATCAGGGATTTTATGTCTTTTGGTTGAATGAGATCAGGAAGAATTCCTTTTTTTGCTTTTTCGATTATCCCGGCAGTTTCCCTGAGGCAAGGCGGGATGTATTGAATATTTGATTGATTAAAAATAATTTCATCTTCAATTGCCCTGTCCTCTTCTGGTGCCACTATTGAAAATTCATTACAGAAAGCCGTTAAAAAATCTGGTGAGCCAGTTGTTTGAAATAATTGTTCAGCCCGGTTTTTTTTACCGGTATAAAGCCGAAGCTTTAATCCATTTTTTAATTTATAAAGCAGGCTTCCTTCTGTTTCTTCCAATAATTCCGGTGGTTGAGCTGTTTGAAAGGCTGGCTTAATAGTATTGTTGGTTTGAAGCACTACAAACTCCAACTGATCTATTGTAATTTCCTGCCTCCGGTATGCCCCGGTTACAAAAACGTTTTCAGGAGAAAATAATTTTTTTAGGTAAGTTTCAATTTGAGGAAAGATCTCTTCCAGTTGCACATATAAGAAACTGCCCTGGTTCAAAAGATAATATTCAATAGCTTCCTGAACATTTTGCTGTGTCTTGCCTCCAAAGCCTTTGAATAGAGTAAGCCTGTTTTCATTGCATGCATATAATAATTCACCTACTGATTCCAAACCCATTTCTTTCCAGATGCTATGTATTTTTTTTGGGCCAATTCCTTTTATGTTCAGCATTTCAATAACTCCTGCAGGAGTGGCAGCAATATACTGGTCCAATATATCCAGGTGGCCTTCATCCAGCATCCTGATCACTTTTTCACCAACGCTTTTGCCTATACCTTGTATGCTGAATAGATTTTCACGAGGCGTATCTTTCAGTTGCAAAGGAAGTTTGTCAATATTAAACGCCGCAATAGAATATGTTTTTGTTTTAAATGAGTTTTCCCCGTGGATATCCATCAGTTTAGATAGAAGGGAAAAATTATCTGCTATTGCACTATTATCCATGGTTGCAATTTAATTCATACTTTATAATCAAACAGCAAGGTACTACCGGAAGGATTTTGTTTTTGCCAGATATGATTCCACCTTGGTTGAATCAGTCGGTGGTGTAAGGCAAAAAAAAGTCCCCGAAAATTATCGGAGACTTTT
>JBPPMM010000357.1:0-4649 GCA_051306075.1 Chitinophagaceae bacterium | reverse complement strand
CGCTGCAGAATAAGCACTTTAAACATCAGCACATAATCATATGCCGGACGGCCCCCTTTACTACGGTCAACTTCTTTATCAAAAAATTGCCGGAGAGGTTGGCGGAAAAATTCAAAATCAATATGACTACTCAACCGTTCTAACGGGTCTTGCTTTTTACTCAACTTCTCCATCCGTATTTGCTCGTCAAATAATCCTCTTGCTTTTGACATGATTATAGTTTTTATCTCAGACAACTGTTTACGCTAAAACATTGCTTCGTAACTTAGGTTTTTAGAGATGCCCAATAATTAGTACAGAGATAATATGCAAAGCCATGTCATTATTCTTATTCATACTTTCAATATGTTCTAAAATAAATTAAGTAAGTATGCCAGTTGTGAAAAATCAGAAATATAATCACAACTAAAAAATACAACCGCCTTCTGTATGGGATATTAAAAAACAATGAATTTCCAATAAAGCCGATACCAATTAACCATAACAAAGGTGTGTATGCCGTGGCCAGCAATCCTATTACACTATTGCTCCATGCAGTATTCGGGAAATACATTAAAACAATCCATGCGGCAAAATATAATACGCTGCCTGCAACATACAATAGTAACCCGTTCTTTTGCTTGCTGGTATAATATTTAGCGGCATAAATGAAATAAAAACAAACATTAATATCCTTGAAATATTTTCACCATAGGTTATAAAAGATGGAATATCCTTCCAGAAAATTTCGGGTTGAAAAGCTTCAGGCAGCCTATCCGTAAAAAAATAATCCCATAATAAAACAGGAATGGTTAATAAGAAACAATTGAAAAAATATTTTTTAAAAGTTTTAAATTTCATGGTGATGCATTTAAAACTCTATAAATGATACCAAATAATATGATGATAAAAAAAGTTGTATAAATTAGTTTATTGTATTTTGCCAACCAGTTTGGTAAATAAATATCAAAATTGTCTTTGTTAGAATCTGAATATTTACGTGCTATTACAGTAAGCGGGCACATTTTGTTAAAAACCAGTAGTACTATTCCCTCTCCTAAAATAAATGCAATCCCAATCCAAACATATTTATCAATTTTATTTACGACTACTGCATAAGCCATATAGAATAGTACTACATTGAAAAATAACCAAATGATGGTGTGAATTATTTTGACGAGGGTAAGGCTTGCTTGAATGGTCATAACCTCAATGTGTTTTAAATGTCAAACTATAGTTTTAGTCTTTTTCTTTTACAGACAATATTTTATTTCGATAAATCAGTAAACAGGCTGATATTAAACTTGCCACTATCAAAGCAGTATCTTCAAACATTCCAAATTGAAATGCTGCTGTAAAACCAATAATGGACCAAACAAATGGAACGATAAGAATTGCAATAGGGCATTTTTTCATAGTAAGTAAAAGAACACCCAAAGTAAAGATGGTAGTTGGGCAAGGCAAACCAAAGGTTGGAGATGATGGATAAATATGCCCGAAGAAATATCCTGCAACCGGATAAATTGCCCACGCAAATAAAATCAAACTAATTCCTGTAATCCCATACTTGTTTTTTTTAAAGTTGAAAGAAAATTTATGCTGAAAAACACCAAAAACTATAAATAAAATACCCTGAATAATAAATAACCCACCAAATAAATATGCAGCTATATTTATTGCAGTGAAAAAAATGATATGGTAAACAATTCCCATCCACAACCATAAAAAAAAGCAAGTATGCTATTGATAATTTTATCAGAGTTCAGGTTGGGTTTTATTACAAGATAAACAGCAACAGCACTTATTAAGTAAAAAACAATCTGCATTGGAAAAACCGCCTCGTTGTAGTTTTTAAAAACTTCTAAGAATTGCTCTAAGCTGAATGGTGGTTTCATTATTTGTTTTGCAAAATTTTATTCTACTGTATTTTATTTTTGTTCTTTTCCCATTATTTCCACTTCTTCCAGCCATCGCTTTCTCTTTTTATCATCTGATGATTTTACAGGCGCAAATGAGGTAATCTTAACAGGCTTTATCCCGCAAAATTCCAAAATGCCGGTTTTCATAGAATGATGTCCTGCATTTTTATTAATCAGCCAATAATACCACTTAGGTGTATCCATAGTTACAATTATTCATGCGGTTTTACCTTTTAGTAATTTATCCCAAAACGGGCCTTTGATGTGGTACTTGAATGCAAAACCTGGAAGGAATGTTCTATCAAAAAATCCTTTAAGTAAAGCAGGGTAAGTACTCCACCAATTGGGATATACAATTACAAGATGGTCTGCTGCTGATATATTTTTTTGAGCTTCAATTAAATCAGGTTCCAATGCTGATATTTTTCTATAACCATAGGTTAAAACCGGATTGAACTTTAAATCAATTAAGGTAATTACTTTACAAGTTGCGCCTGATTTTTCAGCTCCTTTTTTATAGCTTTCTGCTAAAGCAAAACAAAAACTTTCTTTGTCTGGATGGCCAATGATGATGGGTATATTTTTCATTAACCTAATTCTTTTATGCATGTACAAACCAATCAACGGATCGCAGAAATTTACTTTCCATCATCCTGTTTCATTCGTTGGTTAATATTATTTTCATTGCTTTTTCTTTTTCTGCATTACCAAATACTTCGTATGCCTTCATTATTTCATCCAGTTTAAAATGATGACTTATCAATCTTGAGGGCATGATCTTTCCGGCTGTAACAGTTTTCAACAGCATAGGAATGGTATTGGTATTGACCAATCCGGTAGTCAAGGTTATGTTCTGGATCCAAAGGTTTTGGATCTGCAGATCTACGCTTTTGCCATGCACACCAACATTGGCAATATGCCCGCCGGGGCGAATGATCTGCTGGCAGATATCAAATGTGGCCGGTATACCAACAGCTTCAATGGCCACATCCACGCCATCTTTTGTTTCTGACATGATCTTTTTTACAACATCGTCTGTTTTTGAATTGATAGTATCAGTAGCGCCAAAATTCTTCGCTAATTCCAGCCGGTTATCATCAAGATCAATCACGTATATTTTAGCAGGAGAATAGAATTGGGCTGTAAGCAGCGCTGCCATTCCTACAGGACCAACACCAACAATGGCGATGGTATCTCCTGGTTTTACCTGTCCGTACAGTACGCCAATTTCGTGGCCGGTTGGCAATATATCGCTTAGCATAACCAATGCCTCTTCGTCTGAACCTGCAGGAATATGATGCAGGCTATTATCGGCATGTGGTATCCGCACATATTCGGCCTGTGTACCATTAATAAGATGCCCTAAAATCCAGCCACCGTCTTCACAATGGGAATACATTTGTTTTTTACAGTATTCGCAGGTGCCATCGGAAGTAATGCAGGAAATAATTACATGATCTCCTTTTTTGAAATTCCGTACAGATTCTCCAACAAACTCAACGATGCCAACGCCCTCATGACCCAGTGTGGTTCCCGGTTTACAGGAAGGAGTCTTGCCATGTAAAATCCCCAAATCTGTTCCGCAAATGGTGGTCTTTGTTATTCTAACCAATGCGTCTGTTGATTTTTCAATTTCCGGCGTGGAAATTTCTTTCAATTCTATTTTACCTGGGCCGCCATATACCAGGGCTTTCATCGTTTTTTTCATAGCTTATTTTTAAAATTTAATTATTATAAGAAAAGGTCGGCTTGAGCACTGCTGTTTTACTTTCAGCTTATCTTTTTCAATGCTTCAAATCCTGACACTACATCAAACAATTCTTCATCAATTGAACTTTGCCGCAAGCGATGAAAACTGTGGCTAAGATCTTCCAACAAATCGCCTATGTTTTTTTCTGCCCGTTGCATCGCATCCAACCGGCTTGCATTTTCACTGGCTAATGATTCTGCGCATGCTTTGAATAAAGAGACAAAAAGATATTCCCGGATGAGTGCTGATAAAGTGGGTTGAATATCTCCTGCAACTTCCGGTGTTTTTTTTGTCGGCCATTGAAGTTCTTCTAAACTCTGTTTCCATTTTTCATCCAATGGCAACAATCTTTGCATCACCGGCACATAGCCTGTACCTCCTTTTGGTTGATTATGAAAAATATAAAACTCATTCGCATTCTCTTTTTCATGGCTCTCTTCACTTTTAATTAAAATTTGACCGACAAGTGGAGTGATCGCATTCACAGAGCCGGGAACAGCAAAAAGTTTTGTAGTTATAAAGCCAGCGTCTGATAATAACAATTGAACCCTTTCGCCGATAGCCCAAATTTCTTTTTTGCCAGGCAAAACATCAAGCGATTGGGAAACAAAACTGGTGAGTGAATCATTAAATTGTGCAACAAGACCCTGATCCGATCCAAAAACAATAGCGACAATTAATTTTTCATTGTTTCCCGTGGGTTCCTTTTTTTCATTTATAGTGTGTATTTTTTCTGCTTTGAAATAAGCAATGATGCCCAACCTCACCGTAAGAAAATAATCTCCCAATGAACTAACAGCTTTCTCATACTGTCCGATATTTGAAGCCGCCACCGCTTTCATTGTTTTAACAACAGACTTGAGATCCTTCGCTCCGTCAATTTTTCTTTGTAAACTTTCTAAGCTGTCCATTAGTTTAATTTTTATTCGGCTCAGGCTTATCCTGGAAAGAAGCAAGTGTATCGCCTGCCTTCTTTAAAATAGCGTCCCTATCAGGATTGC
>JBPPMM010000347.1:0-2157 GCA_051306075.1 Chitinophagaceae bacterium | reverse complement strand
AGAATCTGTAACACGTAAATTGGATACGCCTTTTAAAACATGCACGGAGTCTACCAGGGTATTATTTTCAGACAGAAAATATAATTGTTGCTCCAGCCCGTCGGCAAAAAAGAATCCATTTGTAGAAGTAGCCGTATTTACCATTGTGGTAAACGGACGGCTTACAGCAAAAGATGGAATCTGTACTTCAAATAATTGCAGATCTTTTTTTATTTTTTTTATTCTTCCTTTATCCTCATCCGGAAAAGATTCGGTTGTATAATATTGTACAATCTTATTCCATTCGTTCAACTTCATTATTTCCATATTGCCATTTTCAACATAATGGTTCATTCCCATGTAAAGAAAACCAACCAGGTTGCCCATTTTTGGCAATACATAATTTTCCCAGGTAGCCTTATCAAGTAAATCCGGATCCGGATATTGATGACAACTCCTGCAATATTTTTGTGACAGCTGATAACCTTGCCTGTTTTCTTCATACACCAATTCAGGGGAGCTTTGATTGTTACACTTGGGTAACCACATGAGGGAAACAAATGCCAGGACAAAAAATAAAATTACTTTCTTCATTTATCGGATCGTTGGCTGTTACACAATTTAAACTTTCAATTTAATTTTTCTTTTTATGTTGAAGATTTACTGGCGGGTCTGAAAAAGTAAAAGCCTTTATACTCTTTAGATTGTCTGAGTTAATAGTGGACATTTTCATAAGTGATGGAGTTCGTAATTGTTTTAAGGACTCTAACGAAAAAGGGCAGAACTGAATCTGCCCTTTTATAACTTATTTTAAAACATTTAAATCAATCAATATCCCGGATTCTGTGTAAGTGTTGAAGTACCTCCAGACGTATGCAGATCAATTTGAGTTTGAGGAATCGGGAAATATTCATGTTTTCCTTTCGTGAAAGTTGCGCCGCCATAACCTGCGCTTAATTTTGGTTTCTCGTAAGTTAAAAATGCACCCAGTGCTACATCAGCAATTCCCCAACGAACCAGGTCAAAGAAACGATGTCCTTCCATACCTAATTCCAGCTTCCTTTCAAATCGAACGGCACTTCTTGCTGTTGCAGGATCGGTCCATGGAGCTGTATAAATGCTGATAAGATAGGTGGCGGCAGCACCTGGTACTTCTGTACCTGGCTTAGCCGCTCTGGCACGTACCATATTTACATATTCACGAGCTTTCTCAAGAGTACCACCTCCATCAATTTCAGCTTCCGCTGCCATTAGCAAAACATCAGCAAAGCGTACTATTTTATAATTGATAGCTGTTAAACCACTTGCCCAGCTGGTACCATCAGTTAATTTTCCTGCTTGTGTTCTGTAATAAGCATTCTTTTTTGGCGCAAATGGACCACCATTTCCCTGGTCGCGGATCCATGCCTTTCCCGGATGCGGACCCCAGTCTAAATAAGGAATTCCACGGCGACCTACAGTCCAGTCTAATCTTGGATCCAGATTTCCTCCATCAGGAGTAAATGCATCTGTTGATTCAAGGCCCTGATCCGTTTTTACCTGGTTGGCGCCAACATTGTAAGAACCGTCCAACAAGGGTAATCCGGCAGCACTTGTTCTAAATGAATTTACAAATTCAAATGAAGGCTGAAAGAAACCGCAGCAGGTACCAGGTCCACCGTTGTATGGGAAATTCAGAACCTGATCGTAATTGGCATTTACGCCACCCGAGCCATCATTCACAGAAGCCTCGTATGCGAATATAGTTTCTGCCCTTACCAGAGGATCATTCTCCCTGTCTGCATTGAAGAGATCATGAAAAGCCGGGGCCAAAGCATATTTTAAATCACCTGAAGTTCTTCCGTTATTAATAATATCGGTAAGAATAGGTCTTGCTTCTGTATATTTGCCCTGGAACATCAGCGCTTTTGCATACATAACCTCAGCAGCCCATTTATTCACTCTTCCAACTGCACCAGGCTTAACGGCAAGATTAGTTCTGGCAAAATTTAAGTCCTCCAGAATTTTAGCCCAGGCATCTGCAGAATTAGGCACTTTTGAATTCAAGGAATTAATGGTTTCATCAACATATGGAATTTTGTTCCACATTTTCTTTGCTTCCAAATGATAGAAACCTCTCAAAAACCTGGCCTCAGCTATGATCTGATTTTTTTCTGCATCAGGTATATCTGCAGCTGT
>JBPPMM010000232.1:0-11257 GCA_051306075.1 Chitinophagaceae bacterium | reverse complement strand
GGTTAATGCTTCTGTTTATAATTCAACATATAAGGCCCTTGATGGTGTTGGTCGCAATACAAGATTTAATGGAAACTATCTTGTAAATGTACTTTTTGGTAAAGAATTTCCTAAACTTGGTAAAAACCATAATAAGACGATCAGTTTTAACAGCAGAGCATTTGTAGGTGGAGGCAAAAAAATAATTCCCTTGCTAAGGGATGCTGATGGCAATCTGGCCGTGGACCCTGCCAGCAACAGGTATTATGATTACAGCAAGGCGTATGAAAAGGACATCGAAGATATTTACCAGGTAACAATGTCTGTAAGTTATAAAATTAACAAGCGGAAGACAACGCATGAACTGTTTCTTAATATTGACAACATAACTAATAACAGGGGACGGCTTACTGAGTTTTATGATCCGGGCAAACCGGGTTCCGTTGGATATATGCAGCAGTCTTCTGTGTTCCCAAATTTGATGTACAGGATGTATTTTTAGTTGAATGTCATTAGAATCCTAATTAGACTAACATGAAATAAAGCAGGGGGTTGAGTATATTGGGACAGAAACTGAAATAAATACATATATGTGAAATGAGAAAGCTGGTAGTTAGCGGTCATTGTAGAAGATACCCCGGTAAATCACAAACGGCAAAAAAATAGGTAATGGAAAAATTAAATATTGAAACGAAGCGGCTGAACATACGGCAGCTTGAATTATCAGACTTGTCTGACTTTCATATTTATCGTTCAAACCCTGAAATTACAAAGTATCAAGGGTTTGATGTGATGACAATGGAACAAGCGGAAATGTTTATCAAGGATAACTCAACAAAACCTTTTGGTAAACCCGGAGAATGGGTGCAATACGGAATTGAAAATAGAGAAACAAGACAAGTTATCGGCGACTGTGCAATCAAACTTGACAAGTATGATACAAGAATTGCAGAAATCGGCATTACAATTTCACACCTCGAGCAAAAAAGAGGTTACGCAAAAGAAACGCTGCTTGGCATTTTGGCTTTTCTGTTTGATACAAAAGAAATACACCGGGTTGTTGAAATTGTGGATGCGGAAAATGTTGCTTCAATAAACCTATTAAAAAGTACAGGGTTTAAACAGGAAGGCCACTTTATAGAAAATATCTACTTCAAAGGAAAATGGGGAAGTGAGTTTCAATACGCAATGTTAAAACGGGAATGGAATCACCATTCGCATTAGGGGAACTTGTGCTTGCGATTTGTATGCTGATCAAAGGTGGAAAAGAAATTAAACCAGCAATGACAAAGTATGGAACATTGTCAGTAAGGTGCTAAATCAAAAAATCAAAGAAAATGAAAAGCAGCAAAATAACAGTGTTGAACAAGTAATTTTATACAAGGAAAAATGAAAGCAGCAATCCGAACAAAATACGGTTCACCAGAAGTGTTAAGCATAAGAACAATTGGCCGGATACCTCAGCCCATAAAGGATGAGGTATTAGTAAAAGTAAAAGCTACCACAGTTAATCGGTCCGATTGTGCAGTGCTTACAGGGAAACCCTGGATTATCAGGTGTTTTATTGGATTGTTTAAGCCCAGGCGGCCCATCACCGGTACCGATTTTTCGGGTATTGTTGTGGCCAAAGGCGAAGCCGTCACTGATTTTAATATTAATGATGATGTTTATGGTTTTTTTGATGAAGGAATTTGTTCCCACGCATCTTATGTATGTGTTTCTATTAAAAAATCAATATTGAAAAAACCAAGTAATATAACTTACGAACAGGCCGCTGCCAGTTTGGAAGGGGCGCATTATGCTTTTTATTTCTTAGACAAAGTGGTGATCTCGAAAGATGATAAAGTGCTGATAAATGGAGGCACAGGAGCCATTGGCAATGCCGCTTTGCAATTTTTAAAATACAAGGGAGTCGATGTAACAGTAACTTGTCCCACTGAGTATGTGGATGTTTTAAAATCTGTGGGTGCCGATAGGGTGATTAATTATACCATTAATGATTTTACCAAACTAAATGAACAATTTGATTTCGTTTTTGATGCCGTAGGTAAAAGTAGTTTTGGAAAATGCAAACCGATACTAAAACCCAAAGGGATTTACATCTCATCGGAGCTGGGGCCTTATTGGCAGAATCTTTTGCTGGCTTTACTATCTCCATTGATGCGGGGAAAAAAAGTGAAATTTCCACTTCCCAAATCCATACATCGCAGCATGGCATTTATAAATGAATTAATAGAGCAGGAAAAATTCACCCCATTAATAGACAGGCGTTTTTCGCCTGAAGAAATTCCGGAAGCTTTCAGTTACGTTTTAACCGGGCAAAAGAAAGGTAATGTAATTGTTAGTTTTAACTGATAATACTAAAACAGATCGGGTGCCTTTTTTGTTGATGAGTGGTATTATTTGTTAGGATCATTACATTAATTTTATCCTCAAATTTTAATGAATGAGATAGGAAGAAGCCAACAATAACCCCCACAGGCTTTGCTTGTAAAAAAGCATGTACCACCTTTCATATCGGGGCGGCAAATCTTGTTTCAAACCCCAACTTCGCAAGAAAATAAAAGAGCATGAGTTTGAAAAAAAACAAGGAAGAGGATGAAATACAGGAAATTATTAATTCTGAAGTGTTTCTGAGTACGGGAATGGCAGAAGAGGAAGAGTTTCTTAAAGAATTCATTAAAGTGATAAAAGTGAAGAAGGGGGTGATGTTGCTTTGTGAAGGACAAATTTCCAGGAACTGTTACTATTTATATAAGGGATGTATAAGGGAATTTTATTTGAAGGAAGGAGAGGAAATAACTACAGAATTTTATACAGTTGGCGATAATCTTAGTGATGATGTAAGTAAATTAAACGGTATCCCCTCACAATTTAACTGGGAGTGTGCGGCGGATTGCATTGTTTCAGTTGTTCCTGTGGAGGTGGAAAAGGAAATGTACAGACGGTTTCCCCGGTTAGAAACCCTTTGCAGAATTGAAGCAGAAAAAAAATTAGGGAGCTATAAGCAAACGGTAAACAACTACATGGCTTCTACGCCAGAAGAACGGTACAAAAACCTGATAGATACCCGGCCTGTACTATTTGAACTTATACCCCAATACCACATCGCCAGCTATTTAGGCGTAAAGCCCGAATCTTTAAGCAGAATAAGGAAAAAGTTACAAAGAAAAAATTAAGTCAGTAAAACCACCATCAGGCAATGCTGGTAAAAAAGCATGTGCCACCTTTCATATCCTGCCGGCAAATCTTGTTCAAGTTCCCGGACCTCTTTGGATTTAGGGTTTTTGTTGCTGGGATAGTAAGCTGGAAAATAGCAGCCCGGTTTTTAATACTACGAAAGGGTAGAAAATTATAAATAGCTAAATCAATTTATATGACAGATAACGAAGTTGGAAAATTTTGGAATGAAAATACCGAAGCCTGGACAACACTCACCAGGGCGGGTTTTGACACTTACAGAAACTATCTTAATACCCCTGCATTTTTTGAGATTTTACCTGATATTGCTGATTTAAAGGGTATAGATATAGGTTGCGGAGAAGGTTATAATACGAGGCTTTTGGCTCAAAGGAAAGCAACCATGTCGGGTATTGATATTTCAGATAAGCTTATCGAAAAAGCAAAAAGTACGGAGTATGATTTTCCTTTAGGAATTGAGTATTTATGTGCCAGTGCTACGGCACTTCCATTTGAAAGTAACATTTACGATTTTGCCACTTCATTTATGTGCTTAATGGATGTTCCCAATGTAGAAAAAGCATTAAGTGAAGGGTACAGAATTTTAAAACCAAATGGTTTTTTTCAATTCTCCATTCCACACCCTTGCTTTAATACACCACATCGAAAAAATTTGAGAGATGAAAATGGTAGAACATACGCAATTGAAGTAGCAAATTATTATTTCAACCAAAATGGAGCAATTGATGAATGGATTTTTAGTGATGCACCGGAAGATCTAAAAAATCTGTTTCCAAAATTCAAAATACCCACTTTCAATCGTACACTATCACAATGGTTTAAAGCAATTTTAGATGCGGGCTTTATTATTGAAAAGGTGAATGAGCCATATCCAGGTAACGAAATTATAAAGGAATATCCTTCTTTGCAAAACGCTCAAATAGTTGCCTATTTTTTGCACGTCCGCTGTCGCAAATGTTGAATTTAAACTTCCTTTCCGCATTTACCCGTACAAGCCGCTCCGGTTGTAAAGACTTTAGCTCATGCTGAAGTTGCAGACGAATCTTTTTTTGAACTAATTTAATATTTGAAATTTAAGGCAAGGTAAAACTCGGTATGACCCGAAAAAGGGCCGATACAATAGATTATCAGTTTCTATTATCTTGCAGCCTGTAAATCTACTTTCAGGCAAGATGTTATATATTATAGGTATCGTATTTACTTTTTTCCTTGTTTTTTTATTAGCAGGGAAACAGAATAAGAGTACAGCTGATAAAATTCTGACTGCCTGGCTTTTTGTAATTGGATTGCATCTGATCTTATTTTATCTCTCAATAAAGAAAATAAATTTTGAGTACCCTTTTCTTTTGGGACTTGAAATTCCCATTCCTTTGCTTCACGGCCCTTTTCTTTACCTTTACACAACATCACTAACTAATCAGGGCCGGACTAAAAAAGCAGGTCTTCTGCATTTTATTCCCTTTTTTATAGCAATCTTTTCTTTAGCTCCTTTTTTCCTATTGTCAGCACAGGAAAAGATAAATATTTATTTATTAAATGGAAAAGGATTTGAATTGTTAATGTCCATTTTATTAGCTGCTATTATATTTTCAGGCAGCTCGTACACGTTTTTTTCCCTTAAAAAACTACAACAACACAGGAAGGTCATCAACTCTTATTTTTCATATACCGATAAAATTAATCTAAGATGGCTCTTGTATTTAATTATTGGGCTCTCAGCTATTTGGGTACTTGTGATAATAGGAGAAGAAGAATATATTTTTTCAGCTGTAGTGCTTTACGTTTTGTTTATCGGCTACTTTGGTATAAAGCAAGTTGGAATTTTTACTAACCGGCTAACTGGCGAAATTGCTTCCGAAAACTTTCCGGGGCTCCGAAGAGAGGAACTAACAATAAATAAACCGGAAAGCAAGCATGAAGAAAATACAGTCGATGAAAACACATCCCTCGCAGCCGAAAAATTAAATGGAGAAGAAGAACAAACCAACACGTTGGAAGAACATCCACCGGCTCCGCTTCCTGAAAAAATTAAATACGAAAAATCAGCTTTAAGTCTTTTAGAAAAGGAAGCCATACATCTCCGTCTTACAGAAATGATGAACAAAGAAAAATGGTTCAAAGATGCTGAAATTACGTTGGGTGATCTTGCAAAAAAACTCGGCATACATCCTAATACCCTTTCCCAGGTAATTAATTCTATTGAAAAAAGAAACTTTTACGATTATATAAATATTCAGCGGGTTGATGAATTTAAAACGATCTGTCACCTTCCTGCGAATAAGAATTATACAATACTTTCATTAGCTTTTGAATGTGGATTTAATTCTAAAACAGCTTTCAATCGGAATTTCAAAAAAGTTACCAATCTTTCTCCAACAGAGTATTTAAAGTCTACAAAAATAGTTTTGCAGTAATTTCTGAGGTGCATAAATCAGGCATTCGTCCCACTTCTCCTAAAACCGTGTAAACCATATAGATGCCAGGCGCCATCTTTTACCTGCCAGCAGGTGCCACCTTTCATACCGGAGCAGTTACGCCACATCATCATTGCACATTTGCATAAATTTTAAAACAAATGAAAATGATGAAAAGTAAATTATTACTATTGGCAATTGCCGCAACAACCATGTTTTTTGGAGCATGCAAAAAAGAAATCAATATTAATGATGCGGGGAATTTAGTTCCAAAAACGGTGGACCAGGATCCAACACTCCCCTCTATTTCTGTAAACGGCACACAGCTACATGCTGAAACTTTTGGCAGCCCGGCTGATCCAATGGTGCTCTTCCTGCATGGAGGTCCTGGAGGCGATTACAGGAACGGATTGCAGGTAAAACAACTGGCAGCAGCCGGATATTATGTTGTGTTTTATGATCAGCGGGGTTCCGGATTATCAAAGAGACATCCAAAAAGCAGCTATTCGCTTAATATTATGATTGATGATCTGGATGCTGTCATTCAACATTACAAAACTGCTCCATCCCAAAAGGTTTTCCTTTTTGGCCACTCATGGGGTGCAATATTGGCTGCCGGATACGTAAATAAATATCCTGCCCGCATCAGCGGAGCAGTGTTTGCAGAGCCGGGAGGGCTAAGCAAAAAACTGCTAGACGAATACAGTGAAGGCAGTCGAAAATTGTCATTTTTTGCTGAATCTACAAATGACATATTGTATATGGATCAATTTTTAACCGGTAAAAAAAATGATCATGCAATATTGGATTATAAATTAAACGTTGCCTCCAGCTTCACTTTTGAAAAAGGAAATGCAGAAGGCATAGAAGGGGCTTCTCCATTTTGGAGAAACGGCGCAGTAGTTTTATATGCACTTGTTGATTTATCTGATAAAGATGGTTTTGACTATACAACCAACTTAAATCAGTTCACTACAAAAGTCTTGTTTATCTACGGTGAAATGAATACAACTTACGGATTAAGGTTTGCGCAGAAAGAAGCAGCCTTTTTTCCCAATAGCCAAATCAGCAAAATAAACGGAACCGGGCACGAAATGATCTATTTCAAATGGAATAATGTGCAATCTGCCGTGTTACCTTATCTGAACGCTTTAAAATAATCTAAAACATGAAATGAGCTATCCCGCCTGATAGCGGGACCAACTGTGATGATTATCTGGCGAATTCTATTTGGTAAAAACATTAAAAAATAAACAAATGAAAAAAACAAAACTAACAATAAGTACGATTGTACTCTGCTTCCTGATAACAAATGCATTTGCGCAGCCAATTAATTGGGAGAGTCTAAAAAAAGAACATAAACATATTGCACATGTAAACTACGGTATTGAATATGGTGCTGTTTTGGGTTTTGAGTATAGCTATCAATTAAAATATAAATTACCAACCCTCCTGCACATATCCTATTCTTTCCCTGGCGGAGATAAGTTATTTGATGATTTTAAAACGACTGTGGGTGGCCAGGTAAATATATTTCGTATTAATAGCTTTCAGTTAACCGCAGCTGTTCATGGGGTTTACAGAAGATATGAGAATCCATTTGTGCGGTTGCAAAACTTTGGTAGTGATATGAAGGCGGTATTTGGCTATTACAAGCCCAGGTGGTTTGTTGGCGCTGAAGCCGGTTTCGACAAAGCGATCGTCACACATTTTAAACATTCAAATAAATACAGCGATCAGTTTCCAGGTGTAAATAATGGGTGGTATGAACCAGCTTCAGGGGGAAATTTTAGCTATGGCATTCAAGCCGGATATTCCTTCAGGCAAAATGATATTACTCTCAAACTTGGCAAAACGATCACAGAGGATTTTAAAACAACTCCCTTATTTCCGATTTATGCTCAGCTGGGTTATAACCTTAGACTAAGTAAGAAAAAATAAACTTAAAAACAATGGAAATAAGCAAAGTCTGCAGTTACTATGCTGCAGGCCAAATTTTACAAATTACACAATAATGAAAGCGATATTTATATTCCTTGCACTATCCATCGGTGTGACTGCAAACGCTCAACAAGATAGAATTTATCAGAACATCAAAGGCACCGTTTACGATGCTGAATCTAAAAAAGAACTGGAGGGCGTTACAATACATATCCAGCCGGGTAATCAAACCATTTTAACTGATAAATATGGCCAGTTTTACTTTAAAAACGTTACGGTTGGTCGATATAATTTAGTATTTACGTACATAGGCTTTGAAACAAAAGAGGTGGTCGGCATTGAACTTAATGCTGGAAAAGAATTAGATGTAACGGTCAATATGATTACTACCATAACATCACTTAATGATTTACTAGTTAAATCCTCTGCGAGTAAAAAGGCAAAAAACGAATTTGCCGTTGTTAGTTCAAGATCCTTTTCATTGAAGGATGCAAAACTTTATCCTGCCTCGTTCAGCGACCCGGCAAGAATGGTATCAAATTTTTCGGGTGTAACCATAGCCAATGACGGTGCAAACGGAATTGTTGTTCGTGGCAATTCACCAAAAGGCATTTTGTGGAAACTAAATGGAATTGAAATCCCTAACCCCAATCACTTTAGCATTCAAGGCAGTGCTAATGGTGCGGTAAGTATGTTGAGTACAAATGTAGTTGGCAATTCAGATTTCTATACGGGTGCTTTTCCTGCTGAATTCGGGAATGCAGTTTCAGGTGTTTTTGATCTTAATTTTAGAAAAGGCAATAAGGATAAACCCGAGTATGCATTTTCATTGGGTGGACTGGGTTTGGAAGCCGCTGCAGAAGGACCTCTTAATAAGAAAAAGCAATCATCTTACCTTGTTAATTATAGATACTCTTCGCTTGCACTCATTGGTCAGCTCTTAAGTATGAATGGGGAGCTACCCAAATACCAGGATGTATCTTTCAACCTGAGTTATACAACAGCAAAGGCGGGTACAATAAATGTTTTTGGTTTGGGTGGTCTGAACGAGGTGGAACAAAAGGCAAAAAAAGACAGCACCTTATGGATTAAGGAGAATGAGATTAATAATAACATGACGCTGAAAAATAAACTTGGAGTACTGGGTGTAGAACATCAAATATCTGTTTCAAAAAATTCCTATATCAAAACCATCGCCAGTATTTCATATACCAGTTCTGAATCTATGCAGGACACGTTGAATCCTGCAGCCAATTACAGGGCGGATTATGTAGGTGATTTTAATTTCGTTGACCATGCATTTCGCCTGTCCAGCTTCCTGAATACAAGATTAAATACAAGAAATATCCTTCGAATAGGATTCAGTGCACAACAATTAAGTTTGGACTATAAGAGCAGCTACTATGATGATGTTGAAAAAAGAAATAGATCAATATTTTCTGATAAAGGGACTACGCAGTTTTATGAAGCGTACACTCAATGGAAATTCCGGCCGGTAAGAGATCTCACTTTCAACCTGGGAGTACATGGGACTATATTCGTATTAAACAAGAAGAGCAGTATAGAGCCAAGAATGTCCATGAATTATAAAATTGGAAACGGCCAGTCCCTGAGTTTTGCTGCAGGTTTTCATTCTAAATTAGAGTCACTTGCCACTTATTATTTTGAAGACGCTGTTCCGGGCTCCGCAAAGACGAATCCAAATAAAAACCTGGAAACACCAAAGGCATTTCATAGCGTAGCAGGATATGAAATAAAAATACAATCGGTTAAAAGCAATCTGAAACTGGAAACTTATTTTCAGCAGCTTCACCATATTGCAGTTGAAAAAGATTTAAACAGTGGTTTTAGTACAATAAATATGGAAAATGTTTTTGAACTCAGGGATAAACTACCGTTGATTAGCAAAGGCAAGGGCAGGAACTATGGAATAGATATGAGTCTTGAGCATCCTGTTCATAATGGATTTTATTACATGGCAAATATTTCTTTGTTTAAATCTGTTTATACGAATTATGCAGGTAAAGAATTTAATACTCAGTATGGGAGAAACTACAGTTCAAACTTCAATGTGGGAAGGGAATGGGCAGGTCACAAAAAGAAAAACAGGGCAACTGGTGTAAATGCGAGACTGGTAGCAATGGGAGGATTAAGAGAAAACCCAATTGATCTGCCTTTATCTGTTAGCACAGGCAAAGAAGAATATGTAAAAGACAAGTATTTTACAATTCAAAACGATGCATATTTCAGAATTGATATGAGTGTATATGTACGTACAAACAGAAAAAAGTCAACCAATACATTTGTAGTTGAAATGCAGAATGTTACTAACCGTATCAATACGGCCTCCGGTTATTTTGACAGGAGAACATCCTCAATCAAGAGATTTGATCAATTGGGCCTCTTCCCAAACATAACATATAAGATTCAGTTTTAGCAGTTGGGTTTACGAAATAACGGACAACCGGCTTAATTAAATAAAGTTTACAAATATGATTATTAGAGAAGCAAGAATTGGCGACATAAAACAAATTCAAATTGTTAGAAATTCAGTAACAGAAAACACTTTGTCTGACCCAGGCTTAGTGACTGATGAAGACTGTAAAGAATTTATGATTACTAGAGGAAAAGGCTGGGTTTGTGAAATCAATAATGAAATTGTCGGTTTTTCAGTTGTTGACCTGATAGACAACAATATTTGGGCTTTGTTTTTAAAACCTGATTTTGAACAACAAGGAATTGGTAAACAACTCCACGATATTATGCTTGATTGGTATTTTAGGCAAACAAAAACTACTGTCTGGCTTGGAACTTCACCAAATACAAGAGCCGAATTATTTTATAGAAAAAAAGGTTGGGTTGAAAAGGGTACACATGGAAAAGGAGAAATAAAATTTGAAATGACATTCCATGACTGGACAAATAAACGAGACAATTAATCCCGGTAAGAATCACAAATAAAATAAGCCAGCAAGTAACAATTGCCAGGTAATGTGCCGGTCGGCTTCCTGCTAAGAATCCTAAGTGCTCAATCTGGAATTTGTGTTTCGGTTAAGCTTTATTGCTATAATCCGCCAGATCTAAGAAGCGAATTTAATACTTGAGTATAAACGTGTATGATAAAAAAAATATTTTGGGGTATAGCTGTAACACTTGCTATTATTACAGGTACGTTTCCATTTGTCTTTTACTTTAGTGATATTGAATTTGGAATTGTCAGCTTCAAGGATGGTGCACTGCTGGCAAATATGTTTTGGAGATTTGCCTTTCATACGCATATAATTTTTGCAGCTATTTCCTTGTTAATCGGGTGGCTCCAGTTTGTTCCGAAATTCAGAATAAAATATCCGGCAATACACAGAAACCTGGGTAAAACCTACGTCATTTCCTCATTACTAAGTGCTGTTGCAGGAATGTATATGGGTGTTTTTGCTACCAGTGGTATTATTGCAGCTGCTGGTTTTATTTGCATGGGATTTATTTGGTTTTATACAACGCTATCAGGCTACCTGCATATCAGAAAATTAAATATGCCAGGCCATCGAAAAATGATGATCTATAGTTATGCCACTTGTTTTGCCGGCGTGACCTTGCGAATTGAACTTCCTGTTTTGGTAATTATTTTTGGAGATTTCGAATTAGCTTATAGATTTATAGCCTGGGTTTGCTGGATTCCAAATTTGATGTTTGCTTTTCGAATCAACAAAAAAATTAAAAGAGCC
>JBPPMM010000195.1:0-16801 GCA_051306075.1 Chitinophagaceae bacterium | reverse complement strand
CTATAGTTTATTGACCAATCAGTTTTGTCAGGATGGGCTTTTTTCATTTACTTTGCCGGCTCATTAATCTTATTTTCAAAAGGGAATTCAGCATCCTTTTCACATTTATTGCTGCGATTGCCCGGAATAAATGAGAAAATTTGTACCGGCCCGGTAGCTCAGCTGAATAGAGCAATTGCCTTCTAAGCAATAGGTCATTGGTTTGAATCCAATCCGGGTCACAAAGCGAAGTCAATCCGGCTTCGCTTTTTTAATTTTACCAAAACAAACAGCATGGATGTCAAAATTGAAGAAAGCTGGAAAAAGATATTGCAATCCGAATTTGATAAGCCCTATTTTAAAAATATCCCCTTGCATATTAAAACGGAAAGGGAACAGAGTAAAACCATCTATCCCCCCGGTTCTTTTATTTTTAATGCTTTTAATTCCACCCCTTTTGATAAACTGAAAGTGGTGATTATTGGCCAGGATCCTTATCATGGCCCAAAGCAGGCACACGGACTTTGCTTTTCCGTACAGAATGGCATTCCACCTCCTCCCTCTTTAATTAATATTTTTAAAGAATTGAAAGAGGACATAGGATTGATGATACCGGGACATGGCAACCTGACCAAATGGGCACAACAGGGCGTCTTTTTATTAAATGCTTCGCTTACGGTTAGGGCCGGAGAACCCATGAGTCATTCAAAAATTGGATGGGCTTCATTTACCGATGCGGTCATAAAAACTATTTCGGATCATAAAAAACATGTTGTTTTTTTGCTCTGGGGAAAGTTTGCACAGGATAAAAAAGTATTGATCGATGAAAGCAAACATTTAATATTGAAAGCAGCACACCCCTCTCCTCTTTCGGCATATGCCGGATTTTTGGGTTGCAAACATTTTTCAAAAACCAATGAATACCTGGTGAGAAACGGTATAGACCCGATTGACTGGAGCTTATAAATGTTAATATAATGCTCCTGGAAATGTATTATTGACCCTGAAAATAATTATTCAAAACGAGATAACATATGATACCAAAAGAAACCAGTCTTGAAACCAACCGTGTACTTCTTCGCCCAATTGATGAAAGCGATTATGATCATTTTTTGAACCTGGCAGGTCAGGATGAAGACATGTGGAAATACTTTTCGCTAAATCTTTCCGATGCTGATCAATTGAAAAAATGGATGGACATGGCCTTCAGTGACAAGAATGCTGAAACCAGGAGACCGTTTACTATAATAGATAAAACAACAGGATCCATTGCCGGCAGTAGCAGCATGGGTAATATCTCTTATTATGATCTTCGGCTGGAGATAGGCTGGAGTTGGTTGGGAAAAGAATACAGAAGCACCGGTGTAAATAAAAATGCCAAATTTGCAATGATGCGATATGCTTTTGAAGAACTGAAATTTGAAAGAGTGGAATTCAAAACAGATGTGCTGAATGAACGGGCAAGAAAGGGATTAAAAAATGTTGGCGGTATAGAAGAAGGCGTATTACGAAGTCATATGACCATGTGGAATAACCGGCGACGTTCTTCCATTTATTATAGCGTTTTAATAAATGAATGGCCTTTATTGAAACAAACTATATTTAAAGAAATAGAATAAGTGCCTGTCGGAAATCAATCTACATATAACTAAAATTAGAATTGGAAAGGCTTTTGAATATTTAACAACAACCGATGAGATTATTGAGAAATATATTTGCACGCATCTGGGCATTTTGGGGCATTATAAGTTTTGTTGTCACCTTTCTTATCATTTTTATTCCATCCATGATCACCTACTTATTGCCCGATCCTAAGGGATCTGTAATTTTTATCAGGATAGCAAAAATATGGATGATGGTTTGGTTACGTATGGCAGGTTGCCCGGTTAAAGTAACCGGCAAAAATCATTTCTCAAAAGGTAAAGCTTACATTGTTACCTGCAACCATAATTCGTTACTGGACGTGCCTTTGTCGTCTCCCTTTATACCCGGCGCAAACAAGACTATTGCAAAAAAATCATTTGCAAAGATTCCGCTTTTTGGGTGGTATTATATCAAGGGATCTGTTTTGGTGGACAGGAACAGCGATGCAAGCAGGCGGAAAAGTTTTGAAGAAATGAAACAAGTACTAAGAACCGGAATGCATATGTGCATTTATCCTGAAGGCACACGCAACCGCACAAAGGAACCATTGAAAAAATTTTATGACGGGGCCTTTAAACTGGCCGTAGAAACCAAAACTGCTATCATACCCGCATTAATTTTTAATACCAAAAAAGCTTTACCTGCAAACAAATCTTTTTATTTTCTGCCGCATAAACTCGAGATGCATTTCCTGGAACCTATACCTGCTACAGACTGTACAGTTGACCAATTAAAAGAAAAAGTAATGGCTGTAATGAGCAATCATCTTGTAAAGCGGGGCATCAATAACCGGTAAAGAAAGACCTTGTTCGATTAATACGAAGATCTTGCAGGATCCCTGATTTAGGACTAATGGTAAAATTAAAATATCGGTAGGAACCTATAGGAGTTACATTAATTGACATTTGCCAGCAATGCATCTCTCTGTTAATTGATAAAGTAAAGGTTTGTATTTCTTTTGTTCTGAAATCATAGTTCACATTACTGATACTGAAATTCCATTTAGGTGTAAGACTGAAACTGCCGCCAATGCTGACATTGGAATTTACTATTTTTTCAAACCCGCTGTAATCGGCTTTGGGCCGTTCGCTAAAATATAAAGAATATGAAATATTTACCTGCCAGGGAATATTAAAGTCTACAAATTCCGCAGGGTTTTGACGCATATAATCCAGTAATCTTTGCTTATCTGCCGCTAGTACCGGATCATTCAGTTCACTATCCAGTTGCTCTTTCTTCTGCTTATCTTTTTGTTCATCCCGGGGTTTGCTCTGAAAGGATGTGGACATAGATATACTTCCGGAAGTAATGCGACCAGGACTGAATCCACCGCCACCCTTCCATAAATAAACGGAACTATCTCCACCATACTGGTTGCGTATATAGGGGCTCAAATCCGCAGATGCATTCAGGTTGATCTTATCGAAAAGATTGTTCCGGAAATAAAGATTGATATGTGATAATTTCAAAGAATCAGCAAGAAAATTGTAACCACCCTGAAATCCAAATCCATCGATCAGTCGCAACTTTTTAAATTCTGATTCTGCATTTGCCGTATCGTTTTTAGGCTTGTATTTCATTTCAAGGTTATTATCTATTCCGAAGCTGATACCCCCGTTAGTGATATCTCCATAACCACTATAGAGACCTCCCTGTAACTGGGAATAACGGATCACATCTCCTTTTGTGTTTACTGTAAGGGTATCATAATATTTACCTGATAAGGAAGGAGAATAGTTAAAGCCAAATGTAGGACGGATAACATGCCGGATGGCTTTATTATTCTTTAAATTAAATGTGCCAAAAAGAGCTGTATTAAAACTTAAAGAAAATGAGGTTTGCTGATCCACAAAAAAACTTTTTTGAATGGTTGTATCTACTTTCTGCGTTGTTGGATTCCATTTACGAATATTTTTTTGTGCCAGCCATACTTGTGAATAACTGATGCCCGGTGAAACCATGATGGCGCCACCAAAAATGGGTGGTAATGATAAGCTGATCGGTATATTATGTTGTGCGCCCCATTGCAATGTATCAATCAGGTTTTGAAATTTAAAAGCTGTGTCATAAAAAGATACCTGGTTTCTCAAACTACCATTATATGCTATACCCAATTGTTCATACCATTTTTTGCTTCCTGAAAATTCTTTCTTCTGAAAAGGATAAAGAGTGCTGACAGTAAATCCCATATCAGGCAGGCTTAGGTTTACCAGCCTGGTTTGGTTATTCTGGCTATGATTGGCACTCACTGTAAGGTTATATGGTTTATCAACCCATGTTTTTGAATAGGTGATAGATGAACCAAGCTGATTCTGGAAATTCAAACGCGGATCGTTAGGAATATTTTCATTATAGGTAGTGGAACTGGCATTTACATTTGCAGAAAAACTGGTTCCCGGTCTTGCTTTGCTGTCGGCTGCATGGGTCCAGTAAAGTGAATAGCTATTATTGGAATAAAAGTCAGGATCTCCTTTAAAATTTCTTTTAGTCTTTTGTAAACCAAAATTCAAGGTACCACTATAGTGATAGCGTTTACGATAGGTAGGATTTACATTGGCTCGCCAACCGCCATAGGAATAAATATCACCATAAAATTTAGTATCCCAGTGCTGGTTAAAAACTTTATAATAGCCCAGGCCGGTAAGTCCCAAACCAAATTGCTCATTGGTCTCAAATTGCGGTGGTAATAAACCTGACTTTCGGCCCTGGCTCAGGGGATAAAATCCAAAGGGCAAATAAACGGGTAAAGGCACACCTTCAAATTCAGGATGGGCCGGGCCCGATACCGCCAGTTTTTTATTGATCACCTTTAACTGGTTAGCCCGAAACCCAAAATGAGGTTCATCCAGGTTGCAGGTGGTAAAGAATCCTCGTTTGACAAATGTAACATTGGCATCAACTTTTTTTATCACTTCCCCATGCACAAACATTTCTCCCGACTGTGTGATCGTGTTTTTTGTCAGCCCCTTTTGAGTTTTAAAATTATAAACGATCGTATCGCTGGTAAATTCGCTGTCGCCCTGTTTAAAAATAGCATCCTCCGTCACCATGCCTGTACTATCCTTACTGTTGAGAGCGGTCAATAATTGCGTTTGCTGATCCAGGGCAACCTGGGGGGCTGTCAATACAATATCCTGGTATTCTGTTTTCGTTTTGCCATACAACAATATTTTTTTCGACTTTATCAATACTACTACCGAGTCCTCTGCATAATATTGTAATGGCGAATCCAATGTATCCTTTGAAAGTTTAAGTGAGAACGTATCTACTATTTGAACGGTAGTGTCGTTACCGGGAATAGTATCGTAAACGGTTACTGGAATTGTGTCCGTTTGAGTGAGAATTGTATCGGAAAGTTTTGTTAAAAGACTGTCAAAATCTTTACCCGGAGTACGCTGGCCCGCAGCAAGGGTCGTTATAAAGGAAAGAATAACTGCAACCAATGGTCGGATAAAAAAATAAATTAAACTAAATTTGCGCAGCCCGTTCATAGTGTGGTGACAAATGTAAATCTTTCACAACTAAACATATTGTGAAGATTAGGAAATAACCCATTAATTAAATATGAAGATCTAATTATGAAACGAACCCTTTTATTTTCAATTCCGATTTGTATTTCAATTCTTTTACTTTCTTTCAGTGGCAAGAACCAGGCACAATCAAGGCCGTCACTTATCAAGACATTGATCATAGACCCGGGACATGGTGGCATTGATCCGGGAGCCAGAGGCAGTTTTTCAACGGAAGCTGATGTAAGTCTTGCAGTATCATTAAAATTTGGCAAAGCCCTGGAAAAAGAATATCCTGACCTGAAAGTGATTTTTACCCGCACTGATGATGTAATGCCGGGAAATAAAAGAACAAAAGATGAAGGGTTAAAATATCGTGCAAACCTGGCCAATGAATCTCACGGAGATCTCTTTATTGCCATTCACTGCAATGCTGCTCCGGATATCAGGCATAAAACGTTTACAGGAAATAAAACAGTAACCTATTATACAGGCAAAGGGAAAAAAAGAAGGAAAGTTACCCGCAAAGTACCACAATACCGATATTGGTCTTCACCTAACCCAGCGCACGGTACCGAAACATATATCTGGGCCGTAGGAAAAAATGATGCGAAGGTGGGTGCTGTCAATAAAAATTCAGAAGATTATGGTGAAATAGATTCTACATCCACGCTAACTCTTCCCGATCCATCAGACCCCACGGAAAGAGCCCGGATGCTTATTTATGCCCAGAATTTTTTTAAGAAAAGTCTTCAACTTGCCGATTACGTAGAAAAAGAATTTACTTCAAGTGGTCGTTTCAGCAGGGGAGTAAAACAAAGAAATCACACCGGTATCTGGGTATTGCAGGCCACGGGTATGCCCAGCATTTTGGTAGAGCTTGGGTTTTTGAGTCACAATGAGGACGAAAAATATCTTAACAGTGAAAAGGGCCAGGATGAAATGGTGGAAGACCTGGTAAATGCATTCAGAAATTACAAACAAAAAATAGAATCCAAATCCATACAAGCGGGAACGGGTCAAAAAGGTTTTTGATCAATAAAGTATCAAAGCTGCACAAACCAAATGGAATTGCTAACCGCATGAACCCCTAATTAATATTACTCTTTGGATACCCCAGGAATGGTTTGAAATCTTTCCTTTTTTTTAATCAGAAAATACTCCCGGCAGGCGTTTAAGAATAATTGGCTAATTTGGCGGCTTGAAAACTAAACCGGATTTATGAAGATTAAAAACGAAGTTAAAGTAGGGATATTAACAATAATTGCTTTAGCCTTACTTGTTGTAGGGTTTAATTTTTTGAAGGGTAAAGATTTTTTTAACAGCAATCCAAAAGTATACGCCATCTTTAATAAATTAGGATCACTGGCCAAATCAAATGAAGTCAAGATCAATGGACTTACTGTAGGCACTGTATATGATATGGAAGAAGTGGACAAGAACGTAAGTGGTATTAAAGTAACCATCACCCTTACCCGCGATGTGAATATACCTTCAAATTCCGTGGCATTTATTACCGCTCCCCTGGGAGGCCTGGGCTCTGCAACCATCATTATTGAAAAAGGAGACGCTGCCACTTATTTAAAAGACGGCGACATATTAGATACCCGGGTAGATGAAGGACTATTTGGAGGACTCACATCCGAAGTAGCCCCCACCCTTTCCAAAATAAGGAATACACTCGATTCATTAAACAGGGTTTTCACCAATATCAATACTCTTTTTGACGCTGGAGCAAAAAACAATTTGCAGCAAACCATCGCTAATATGACGCTGGTCAGTCATTCCCTTAATAAATTATTGGATCCACAAAATGGAGCTTTGGCTGCCTCGCTGAATAATGTAAGCGGCATCACGGCCAACCTGAAAAATAATAATGACAGTATTACCGCTATTATCAGCAATACAAAACAGTTTACAGAAAAATTATCAAAGCTAAGGATGCAGCAAACCATGGACACACTGCAATCGGCCATCACCTTATTAAAAGCTACTGTCAGCAAAATTGCAAGCAAAGACGGCACATTGGGTGCATTGATTAATGACAAGCAATTGTATAATAAATTGAACGATGCTGTACTTAGCGCAGAAATATTGATGGATGACATGCGCAAGAATCCAAAACGCTACGTTAATTTGTCCATCTTCGGAGGGAAAGATAAAAAGGGGCCAATAACTTCGCCTGGAAAAAAAGATACCCTTCCTCAGTGAGACGACAATGAATTACCTTAAATATTGTTTACTGTTTTCATTCGCTTTTTTGCTTTGCGGCAATTATAAGGTGATGGCACAAACCAACAGGTCGGCAACAACAACCGATACCACCCGAAAGGTTTACATACTCAGCAATACAAGAAACCTTACTTTTCAAACCATCGATGATAGCACAAAACTCACTATAGTAACCGGCGACGTAAAATTAAGACAAGGTACAGCCCTTTTCTATTGTGATAGTTGTGTGATCAACTCCAGGACCGATATTTTTGAAGCCTGGGGAAAAGTGCATATTAACGATTCGGATACAGCACATATTTACGCCAATCACCTGCGATACCTGATGAGTAAAAAACTGGCTTACCTTGATGGAAATGTAAAATTGACCGACGGTAAGGCCACATTAACCACACCCGACCTGGATTACGATATGGAAACCAATATCGGTACTTATAAAAATGGAGGTACGGTTGTAAATAAGAAATCAGTGTTAACCAGCCAGGAAGGATATTATTATGCTGACTTAAAAGATGTTTATTTTAAGCAAAAAGTAAAGCTGAAGGATCCTGCATACAATATTGATACGGACTCCCTCTTATATAACACGGCAACACAAACCACGAGATTTATTTCCCAAACCGTTATTAAAGATAGCAGCGGGAGGATCATTAAAACAAGAGATGGATTTTATAACCAGCAAACAGGTAAGGCCCAGTTTGGTCAGCGACCTGAAATAATTGATGGCAAAACTACCATCCGGGCCAACCGCGTTGCGTTTGATGACAGCACGGGGATTTACCAGGCGGAAGGAAATGCAATTATTATCGATACGGCACAAGGCACCACCATTATTGGTGGTCTTATTTATCAAAACAGGAAAACCGAAGCCATTCTTGCTACCAACAAGCCACTAATGATCATCAGGCAGGAAAACGATTCTATTTATATCACAGCTGATACCCTGTTTTCAGCCAGGCTTACGGACAAGTATGGTATTAATGCACTGTTGCCTGATTCATTGAAAGAAACAAAGGAAGTGGTGGCCATCGAAAAGGATAGCACCTCAATATCAAAGGACAGCCTATCGGCACATAAGTTCGCAGATAAGTTGGAAAAAGGAAATCATATCCTCCCCGATTCCCTAACAAAAAATGATGTTGCCAGCATTCCGGGTAAGGACAGCATGCAAATGATAAGGAAGCAGAATGTTGTAATGCCCAAATCCAATGACACATTGAAAACAAGGAATGTTGTGGCAAAACCTGATTCCAGGCAAACGGAATTTGCTATCAATGAAAAGGACAGCACCAACAGGTATTTTGAAGCGTACAGAAATGTGAGAATTTTTTCTGACTCGTTGCAGGCAGTTGGTGATAGTATGTTTTATTCATTCAGGGATTCTATTTTTCGTTTATACCAGGACCCCGTGGTATGGGCACAAAACAGCCAGATAACAGGTGATACCATATTGCTTCGTACAAAAAACAAAAAAGCCGATAAAGTAGAGGCTTTTGAAAATAGTTTCCTGGTAAACCGGATTGAAGAGGATGTTTATAACCAGATCAAATCATCCCGTATGGATGGATGGTTTGTTGATGGCGCCATTGATTCAGTAAGAGCCAAAGCTTTTGCGGAATGTATTTATTATATACAGGACGAGGATAGCGCTTATACCGGTATTAATCAATCGCAATCGGATATCATCGATATTTATTTTGAAAACAAGGAACTGGAAAAAGTCGTTTTCCGAAGTGCTGTTTCCGGAACATTATGGCCCATCAGTCAGAAAAGTCCCCGGGAAATGCAATTGCCGGGCTTCAGATGGCTGGAAGAAAGAAGACCTAAAACAAAATATGAAATGTATGAATAGTGAAAGTATTCATTAAGTTAATGGGTTTAAAAGTGCCTTGAAATTTACTCTTTCCAATTTTACTTTTTTGGTATGGAAGTCTTTATTCGCCAGTTTCAAAATTTTCTTTTCCCCTTTTTTCCTTCAGTGTTATTCTTAACCATATAAGGCCGATAATACAGGTGAGCACGGATGCTACTAATACGGCAATCTTTGATGACTGGATCATTCCCCCATCTTTAAATGCCAGGTTCGAAATAAAGATGGACATGGTAAATCCAATACCTGCTAATATTCCTGCGCCAAAAAGATGTTTCCATGAAACACCAGCCGGCAGGCTTCCCCATTTCAATTTGATCAGAATAATACTAAACAAAAGGATACCAAGCGGCTTTCCGATTAATAAACCCAGTATGATACCAAGACTGTTGCCGGATGATAATTCATTTACCCAACCTTCTGAAAGAATCAATCCGGTATTAGCGAGAGCAAAAACGGGAAGTATGAAAAAGGCCACTGGCTTGTGCAGAATATGCTGGAGCAGGTGCGAAGGTGCATTTCCGCCGGTAGTTTTAAATGGAATTGTGAAAGCTAAAAGCACCCCGGTTATAGTTGCATGCACTCCGGATTTCAGCATGCAATACCACATGATCACGCCCGGTATAAGATAGAAAAAGAGATTATTGACTTTTAGTTTCCTTATTACCAATAAGCCTGCAAATATTCCCAGCGCTGATAGCAGGTAAATCCATGAAAGGCCATCATTGTAAAATATGGCGATAACAATAATAGCTCCCAAGTCGTCAATGATGGCCAGTGCAGTCAAAAATATTTTTAATGAAAACGGAACCCGGTTACCCAGTAAAGCAAGCATACCCAAAGCAAATGCAATATCCGTCGCCATCGGAATTCCCAGGCCAGGCTGAGCCATAGTACCATTGTTAATGATAAAATGTATAGCCGCGGGAATCAATAAACCACCCATTGCAGCAGCTATCGGTAAGGAGGCTACTTTTAAATCCCTTAATTCTCCGGCATATAATTCTCTTTCGATTTCAAGGCCTACCAATAAAAAGAAAATGGCCATCAAACCGTCATTGATCCAATGCTCAATAGAATAGTTAAGCCCGACGGACGCAAATGAAAGATCTGCATAGCGATGCCAGAAATCAATATAGGAGTTGCCCCATTGACTATTGGCAATAATCAAAGAGAAAATGGTGCAAAAAAGCAGGATCACTCCCCCGGCTTTTTCACTATCTATAAATTCTTTAAACAGCTTTGTAATTCTCAATGGCTAATTTTACAGCTCACGAAAATAATGCTTCTTGCAAAGAGGGTTTCAACTTTCTGAATTGTCTTATTGTATATATAAAACAACTTTTACATTTCCTTTAGACTTCAATGGCACTATTTTTCGTTAAGTAAATACAAAATAAATCACCATGAAAAAAACAATCTCCGCTTCCCTGGTTCTTGCAGCTCTTGCTTTTACCATTTCAGCATCGGCTCAATCGTATAAAACAGGAATTGGTGTAAGACTCAGCAGCGCACCGGCCATGGTCAACAATTCTATCTCTCTAAAACATTTCATGAATGAAAAAGCGGCCGTGGAAGTTTTGTTTTCGTTTGGCGACCCCCTTTCCATTGGTGCACTTTATGAAGTACATAAACCATTTAGCTCCGAAGGACTGCAATGGTTTTATGGTGGCGGTGGATACCTTGGTTTTGTAAAATCCTGGAATCCTAATAAGAACAAGAATGAAACAGATGTAAATATCGGGGCACAGGGAGTAGTTGGTCTGGATTATAAATTTGTAAATCTTCCGCTTAACTTATCGCTTGACTGGAAGCCTGAACTGAACCTGGTAAGCGATATCAATTTTGAACCCGCTGCTATCGGTTTTACGGCCAGGTTTACGTTTTAAATATTCATTTATCAAAAAATTATTATCAAAGGCTGTCCATTGGGCAGCTTTTCTTTTAAGATAGCTGCGGGTTTTGATGCTTTCAATTTAAACGAAGAAAAGAAGCTTTCTACGGCAACCTCGCTCATACTTCGTCAATGGTGTGGAGTCCATTCCAATTTGTCGCAGGTATACCTTCATAGCATCTGCAATTTTCAGACTTACTATCCCCTCCACGGGAGGGGCCTCAGCGATTTCGCATAAAAGATCTTCAAAGGGGGTGGGTTTATTTTTGCGACAGATTGGAATGCACCCATGCTGTGCGATCTGAAAAAGTTTATGGCTATATTTGCCCTGTTGAAAAAAATAACCGCTATATCATTTCTGCTGATCTTTCTCTGTGCAAATACAGAATTAGGACAGCTCTTGAAATTACCTGTTTTAATCCATCATTATGCAGATCACCACAATGATGATGATTCAACCTCGTTTGCCGACTTTTTACAAAAACATTACAACGAAGAAAAATCTCATCCATCCGAAAATAATGAGCACGAAAAACTTCCATTCAAATCCCAGGATTTAGGATTTTCTCAGACAACCCTGGTTTATCAATCGCCTGAAGGATTTGAATTTCACACAAACAAACCCCTGGCTACTCAACCAACACTTATTTTTTCTACTGCCTTTCATAGTTCTCCGCACCTGTCCAGGATCTGGCAACCGCCAAAATCCTGTTAATCGCTTCTTTTTATTGTAGTATAAACCGTTTTCGGTTTTGCAGCTGAAGTGATTGCTATACCAGCATTTTTCAGCGCAGGATGTTTAATGATTAACAAGACAAAACTATGCTCAACAAAATAATTGAGTTTTCTATAAAACAAAAACTCATCATCGGTCTTTTTATAATCGGGCTGATTGGTTATGGCAGTTACCAGGTTACCAAATTGCCTATTGATGCTGTACCTGATATTACGGACAACCAGGTTCAGGTAATTACAGCTGCTCCGGCTTTGGCTGCACCCGAAATAGAACGACTGATAACATTTCCCATTGAACAGGTAAATAACAATATTCCCGGTTTGAAAGAAATAAGAAGTTTTTCACGATTCGGTTTGTCTGTCGTCACCATAGTTTTTGATGATGCAACAGATGTGTACTGGGCAAGGCAACAGGTAACAGAGCGATTGCAAAAAGCGCAGGAGCAAATACCGAAAGGATTTGGAACTCCGGAATTAGCACCAGTTACCACAGGATTGGGCGAAATTTATCAATATACAGTAAGAACAAAAAAGGGCTACGAAAATAAATATAGTGCGATGGAATTGCGTACCATCCAGGACTGGATTGTACGAAGACAATTGTTGGGCGTCGCGGGAGTTGCAGAAGTGAGCAGCTTTGGTGGTTATCTTAAGCAATATGAAGTTGCAGTTGATCCAGCGAAACTGATGGCAAATAATATTACCATAAATGATGTCTTTACATCTCTTGAAAATAATAATCAAAATACAGGCGGGGCCTACATAGAAAAGGGTCCAACCGTTTTATTCATTCGCAGCGAAGGTTTGGTTGGTTCCTTTGATGACATCAAAAATATTGTGGTAAAAAACCTTTCCAACGGAACACCGCTTTTAATTCGTGATGTGGCCGATGTCAGGCTGGGTAGTGCGACCCGGTACGGAGCTATGACCTACAACGGTATGGAAGAAGTATCCGGTGCAGTAGTTATGATGCTGAAAGGAGCAAATAGTAATGAAGTTATCAAGAATATTAAAGAACGGATAACAGCAATTCAAAAAACATTGCCCGAAGGTGTACTGATTGACCCTTTCCTGGACCGTACCAAAATGGTAAACAATTCTATCAGCACAGTGAGCAAAAATTTACTGGAAGGGGCGTTGATAGTAATATTTGTACTGGTGCTGTTCTTAGGAAATTTCCGGGCAGGTTTTTTGGTTGCATCTGTCATTCCACTGTCCTTGCTGTTTGCCATAATTATGATGAACATATTTGGTGTCAGTGGCAACCTGATGAGCCTGGGTGCGTTGGATTTTGGGTTAATTGTAGATGGCGCTGTGATTGTAGTTGAAGCCGTGATGCACCAGTTAACCCACAGCAAAAAGTTCAACAGCATCAATAAACTTTCTCAAACTGATATGGATAGGGAGGTCAAATATTCGGCCAGCCGAATGATGAACAGCGCCGTGTTCGGGCAAATTATAATACTTATTGTTTATTTACCCATTTTCACTTTACAGGGCATTGAAGGAAAAATGTTTAAGCCAATGGCCCAAACAGTTGCCTTTGCTTTGTTAGGCGCATTCATTTTATCACTTACCTACATTCCCATGATGAGTGCTTTATTTCTGAGTAAGAAAATATCGCACAAGAAAACTTTTTCGGATAAAATGATGGAGCGAATTGAAAGAGTTTACCAACGAGCATTGGAAAAAGCTTTACAAATTCCTAAAATTATTATTGGCTCCGTTGTGGCATTATTTACTGTTGCTCTTTTTATTTTATTTCAATTAGGTGGAGAATTTATACCTGCCCTGCCCGAAGGCGATTATGCAGTTGAAACAAGAGTATTACCGGGCAGCAGCCTGAAAACTTCTATTGACGCAGTTTCAAAAGCCTCAAGAATAATTTTAGAAAAATTTCCTGAAGTGGAAAAGGTAGTTGGCAAAACAGGCAGCAGTGAAATACCCACCGACCCCATGCCCATTGATGCCTCGGACCTGATGATCATTTTGAAAGACAGAAGCCAGTGGACATCTGCAAAAACTTATGAAGAATTAGAATCAAAAATGAGCAAGGAACTGGAAGCCATTCCGGGAGTAACTTTTGGATTTCAATACCCGGTTGCCATGCGGTTTAATGAATTAATGTCGGGAGCAAGACAGGATGTTGTGTGCAAAATATTCGGAGAAGATTTAGATACGCTGGCACTATATGCAAAAAAATTAGGCGACATCTGCTATAAGGTAGAAGGTAGCAGCGGCTTGTATATTGAAGCTGTAACGGGTATGCCACAAATTGTTATTCAATACAACCGGGCTACCATTGCACAATATGGGCTCAACATAAGCGACATCAATAAAGTAGTGAATGCTGCTTTTGCCGGGCAGAGCAGTGGCATGGTGTACGAAGGAGAAAAAAGATTTGAACTGGTAGTACGATTGAGTGGCGAAAAAAGAAAAGACCTGGCTGATGTCCAAAATCTTTTGATCGCTACTCCAAATGGAACACAAATTCCTTTAAATGCAGTTGCAGAAGTTGAAATAATTGAAGGCCCCAACCAGATACAGAGGGAAAATGCCCAGCGAAGAATAATAGTTGGCTTCAATGTGCGTGGCCGGGATATACAGAGCATGGTAAAGGAATTGCAACAAAAAGCAGAGCAGCAAATGAATTTACCACCGGGCTATTATATAACCTACGGCGGCGCTTTTGAAAACCTGGTAGCTGCAAAAAAAAGGCTGAGCATTGCTGTGCCTGTTTCCTTACTGCTCATTTTCCTGATGTTGTATTTTGCATTTACCTCAGTAAAACAGGGATTGCTTATTTATTCAGCTATTCCGCTTTCCGCTATTGGCGGCATCATAGCTTTAGCCATTCGTGGCATCCCATTCAGCATTTCAGCAGGCATTGGTTTTATAGCATTATTTGGAGTAGCGGTTTTAAACGGTATTGTATTGGTTGCAGAATTTAACCGTTTAAAAAAAGATGGTGCAAAAGATTTAAAGCATATCGTTACCCAGGGAACAAAAATCCGACTGCGGCCGGTATTGATGACGGCATTTGTTGCATCATTGGGTTTTTTGCCGATGGCTTTAAGTCATGGTGAAGGTGCCGAAGTACAAAGACCACTAGCTACAGTGGTAATAGGTGGTTTGCTGGTAGCCACTTTCCTTACGCTATTTGTTTTGCCCATATTATACATCATGTTTGAAAAATTGGAGAAGAAGAATGAGCAATAGGCAAAAAACAATAGGCAATAGACAACGGGTAATTAATAATTAAATCATATCAATATGTCTGCATATAACATTAAAGAAACGATAGTTTATAAAAAGGCATTTGAACTCGCCATGGAAATATTTGAGGTAAGTAAGTTATTTCCAAAAGAAGAAAAGTATTCCTTAACTGACCAGGTACGAAGATCATCAAGAAGCATATGCGCAAACCTGGCTGAAGCATACAGAAAAAAAAGATATACAGCACATTTTATTTCTAAACTTACCGATTGCGATGCTGAAAATTCTGAAACAGGTGTGTGGATAGACTTCGCTTTGACCTGTATGTATATCGACAAGGACCAGAGAAATACACTGATTTTAAAAAATGAAGAAGTGGGAAAGCTGCTATATCATATGATTAATAACCCCGAAAAATACTAGCGATGGAAAATAAGATTTATAGTAAATGTGCAATAGAAAAAATACAACGGCCAATGGCGAATGGACTTTTACGGGCAGCTTATTGCATGTTGCTGATTGCCTATTGCCAAAATATTGAGGCACAAACCCCCATCAACTTACAAGCCGCCATCGACACGGCATTAAAAAATAACCTCTCTGTAAAAAATGAAAGACTCAGAACGGAATATCAGCAGAAATTAATCAGGACGGCAAAAATCATCCCGCCTGCCAGTGTATTTGGTGAAGTCGGGCAAATCAATAGTCCCTATGTTGACAGCAAATTTGGCCTTGCACAAACTATTAGTTTTCCAAAAGTATATGCCGGTCAAAAATCGTTGCTGACCGAAGAATGGAAAAGCAGCGTTTTAAATGTTGCCGTTAAAGAAGCCGTATTGAAAAAACAGGTGGAGCAGGTTTATTATAACCTACTGTATTTGCAGGAGAAGAATCTGCTACTACAGAAAACTGACAGCCTTTTCGCAGAATTTTTAAGGAGGGCCACCTTACGTTTTGATAAAGGGGAAAGTAATGTTTTGGAAAAAACTACCGCTGAAAACCAAAGGGGACAAATAGGCTTACAGCTTTCTCAATTAGAACAAGATATGGAACTGGCGCAAATACAATTTCAGCTTTTACTTAATACTATCACTGTTTTTATGCCTGGTGGAAAAGAATTTAGAAGCAATGTTATTGCCCTTAAAGATTCTTCCGGCTTGCCATTACATCCTGCTATGCAATATTTAATACAACAGCAACAAATAGCCACAGCGGCAACGCAGGTTGAAAAATCAAAGTTACTTCCCGATATCACGTTCGGATATAATCTGATGAGCATACAAGGCCCGGCGGCAAATAATAAAACATACAACAGGGTTCCCCAATTTCATGCGGTGCAAATAGGATTAGGCATACCCATATTTAACAAGGGACAAAAGGAAAGGATCAATGCAGCAAAAATAAATGAAACAATTATCGCCAATGAGTATGAAGTAAACTTAAAAAACTTTGAAACTGCTTATAAAATTGCTATTGCTCAATACCAAAAGTATTCAGAAGAGATACAATATTTTGAAGCCACTGCTTTAAAGAATGCTGATCTGATTACCTCTACGGCCAACAAACAATTTTTAGGAGGAGATATTAACTACTTAGAATGGGTGCTATTGGTTAACCAGGCAGTAAATATTCAAAGTGAATATATTGAAGCCGTAAGAAACAGGAACAGCACCCTGATAGAAATCAATTCATTTATCAATTATTAACTTAGAAAAAATGAGA
>JBPPMM010000140.1:0-2004 GCA_051306075.1 Chitinophagaceae bacterium | reverse complement strand
CCCTGTATTGAATAATAATTATTTATTCATTTATTATTTCTCCCCTTAAAAGAAAAGATTTTATTTCCTTATTTACCAGGAAAATGATAATTGATTTTTTTCATTGTTATTAGATAAGCTCATTTTTTCAGAGATGGTTGAGTGCTTTCCCATTTGTCGCAGGTATAGCTTCTCTGCACTTGCAATTTTCAGATTTTGTATCCCCTCCAACGGAGGGGCCGAAGCAATTTCACATAAAAGATCTTCATGGGGGTGAGTTTATTTTTGCGACAGATTGGAAGGCACCCAGATGCTTTTTCAAAAGCAATTGTTTTTAATAAATGCATTAACTTAACGGGTATCATAAATATTTGCTTTAAAAAAGTTTCAAATGGAGTTTGTTGATTATTACAAGGTGTTAGGAATTGCAAAAACGGCTACCCAGGACGAGGTGAAAAAAGCTTACCGGAAACTGGCCAGGAAAATGCATCCTGACCTTAATCCCAATGATAAGGATGCACATAAAAAATTTCAACAGATCAATGAGGCTAATGAAGTATTAAGTGACCCGGAAAAAAGAAAGAAGTATGACCAGTATGGTAAAGACTGGCAACATGCGGAGCAGTATGAACAAGCCCGGCAGTCGGGGCAATCGGGGCAGCGTTCTTATAGCGGTGGTTCTCATCCGTTTTCCGGTGATGATGAAGGCGCTTTTTCGGAATTTTTTGAATCAATGTTTGGCGGGGCCGGGTCCGGAAGAGGCAGACAGCAAACCAGGTTCAGAGGGCAGGATCACCAGGCCTCCTTACAATTAACCTTAAATGATGTGTATAAAACGCATCAGCAAACTTTAACTGTAGGCGGGAAAAATATACGGATCACTATTCCGGCAGGGGTAGAGAACGAGCAGGTGATCAAATTAAAAGGATATGGAGGCCCGGGAGTCAATGGAGGTCCTGCAGGTGACCTTTATATTACGTTTACCATTCCTGAGCATCCTCTTTTTAAAAGGGTTGGTAACGACCTCTATTCAACTGCTGCAATCGATTTATATACGGCTGTATTGGGCGGTGAAGCGGTAGTTGATACATTTAGTGGAAAAGTGAAATTGCAGGTAGCTGCCGGAACACAAAGCGGAACAAAAGTCAGGTTGAAGGGAAAGGGATTTCCGGAATATAAAGCGGAAGGCCAGTTTGGGGATCTGTATGTTACCTATCAAATTCAAATTCCGGTTGACCTGACAGCGGAACAAAAAAAGCTGTTTACCGAATTATATAATCTGTCACAAAAAAAATGATGTTATGACAAATGAAGAAAGGGTAGCGGCCCGGGAATTTTGCATGTCACATAATGTGGAGATTTCTTTTATACATTCCCTTTGCGAATCCGGGTTACTGGAAGTGATTACTGAAGAAGAAAATATATTTATTAACCCGGAGCATTTGCCAGAATTGGAAATGTGGGTTCGATTTCACTACGACATGGAAATAAACCTGGAAGGCATTGAAGCTATTCAACATTTACTGCATAAAATAAAGACCATGCAGCAGGAAATGAATGAACTTAAAAACAGGTTGGGATTGTATGAATAGATGCAACTTAATATATTAGAGTGGAAGTGTTGAATTATCAGATTCTGTATAAATTTTTTAAAAATATTTATTTAGCCTCCATGCGCCTATTATTGTATGTATTGATCAGAAGGTTATATTGATTTGCCTATTTAACTTTTTTTACTTCTTCACTCCTTCATAACTTTAGCTTTCCACGATGAAACGGATTTGGTTCATTTTATTTATTCTTTTTGATAAAAAATTTAATTATGGAATTTCAGGACGCAACGATACAGGAAGTAGATGAAGTGATGCAAAAAGCATGGAAAGCTTTTAATGCCTATGGAAAATTGTCAACAAAACAAAGAGCCGGTTTTATGCGGGCTATCGCCAAAGAATTGGATGCAGCTGGTGAAGAATTGATTCATATTACCATGCAGGAAACGAATCTGCCTGAAGCAAGGTTGAGGAA
>JBPPMM010000053.1:0-5344 GCA_051306075.1 Chitinophagaceae bacterium | reverse complement strand
GCAATGCTACCAATTTGGACTGGCCAAATGAAAATGAAGGCGGCTTTGGCTATCGTGGCGGAGGTTATTATGGATTTGGTATGGCACTTGGCCCGTCTCATTCCACTATAGGAGCAAGACCATTTGGATCCTGGGGAGATGGGCCGAGGTCGGTTGCTTATGGCTTTAGAGGAGTACTTTCTGGACACTAAAGTGAATTCAAACTGCCCGGTTCGTGTCTTACGAATCGGAATAGTAAATTAAAAAATGGCTCGTGAGACACGCCCCTTGGCATGGACAACTGTTTACACTAAAACATTGCTTCGTAACTTAGGTTTTTAGAGATGCCCTCAATGAATCCACAAGAACTAATCAATACTTATACATCGCTTTCAGATGAACAATTATTAGAGGCTTATCATAATCTCGGAGACTATACGGTTGAGGCGAAGGAGGCTTTAACTTTAGTAATCAAAAACCGGGGCGGTATTGAAAATTTGCTGGCTAATGAACGGCTACAGAATGAACTAATTTTGGAGGCTGAAAGAATTAGGCATCAGGTCAGAAAACTTATAATTCCAGGAGTTGACAAGGAATTTCTTAATAAGATGATCAATTCGGAAATTCTTGAGGAATCACAAAAAGAATTTATTATTCGGCAAGCCGTTGAAGAAAGTACCAAAGAATTGGAAGATAAAAAAATCAAGCCGCGAACACTTCTTGGTGGTGGCTTAGCTGCGGGAATTGCCAGTTTGATAGGTGGGGTTCTTTGGGGTTTGCAAATGATGTGGTCAGGAAGGGTATTTGCAATATTTTTTTTTGGTCTCGTATTGTTAAGTTATGGATTAATAAAACTATTCACTAAACAATCACATAAAAATGTTGCTGTTATTTTACTTACTGCAATTTCTGTTATAATTGCATTGGTCATAAGTCAATTGATGTTTGAGGTCTTTGGAAGGCAATGAAAAGTGCTTCGCACCACATTTGGTTCCCCCCTGTTAGGTGTTCTATATCGAAGTATCTCTACCAACCACAGAGTAAAGGAAGAGAAATATTTAATTTATTTATCAGGATTTTAGTACTTTTTTAATTGCCACTTGTGCCTTTTTATTCTGGTATTACCAATGGCAGTTTTAAGAGGATGAACTTGGGACGGACGGAAAATAAAATATAACTGTAGCGCTTTTTGAACATGGGTAGCGTATTACGTTGTTGCAAGGGCTGGCAGGATAAACAAATAGTATTGATAGTGAGAAAATAAGTGGGTGGTGTAATGTATATTTAAGAGTTAGCGGTCATTGTAAAAAGACAGTAACAAACCATAGTCAACAATAAAAATAGGACCATATGAGAAAAATAATTTCATTTATGCACATATCGCTTGACGGGTTTGTAGCAGGACTGAACGGTGAAATGGACTGGATTAAAGTTGATGAAGAAATTTTTGATTATGTCGGTAAGCGGATAAGCGAAGGCGACACTGCTTTATATGGACGGGTAACTTACCAGCTGATGGAAGGTTACTGGCCTACCGCTGCTGACAAGCCGACAGCGACCAGGCACGACATAGAGCATTCAAAGTGGTATGCCAAAGCTCTCAAGATTGTTTTATCAAAAACAATGAAAGACGCGGGATTGACTAACACAAAAATTATTAGCGACAACCTTCCGGACAGAATAAATGAAATAAAACAACAGGCAAGTAAGGACATCTTGCTTTTTGGTAGCCCGACAGCTACGCATTCACTTATTCAACTGAATTTAATTGACGGCTACTGGCTATTTGTTAATCCAATTATTCTTGGACGAGGCATTCCATTGTTTACAGACATCAAAGACAAAATAAACCTAAAACTATTAACTACCCGGCAATTTACTTGCGGCGTAACTGAACTGAATTACACAGTGGACAGACAATAACAACGAACCGCTGGCATTGGGTTTTTTGCAGGTTGGGCTTGCCCATCAAACATCAGCAATTTGCAAATCCAGGCTTCAGTTTCGGCAGACGCGGCAGTGCGAACGCTAAACTGACGGAAGAAGTTTTCAATCGCATTGACAAATGGAGATGCTGAAAGCCGGGTGGAGCAGGCAAACAAAAATTGCAGGTCAGCACTATAATCACGAACAACAAAATCATGGAAGGATTAATGAAAATATTTAGAGTTGTCACCTTAATATCAATGATATTAATCCTTACGGTAGCAGCGGCCAGCGTTGTTGCTGTATCTATCACTGGTTTTTATCCAGGGATTATTGTGCTTTTGTTATTGACCCTGATTCCAATTGCGTCTAAGTTCTACGCTAATGAAATTATTGGCAAATCCAATTCTTTTCAGAGAATGTATTACATAACATTCACAATTATTAAACCGCTGACAATGCTGGTTGTGGTATGGATGACATTTGTAATCCTGGTTGATAGTGTTTTTGGTAACCTGTTATGATATTGTTGATCTTTAAGTATTAATAACTACAGGATAACCCAAACCTATAATATGAGGTTTATCAAAAGTCTGGCTGGGCGGAAGTACAATCGATATTTAGGTTTTGTGCGAGTGTGGCCTGATGGAATAACAATGAGTAACATTGTTTTCATTTATCATGCAGGCATAGAATATTGGGGTTTCTTACGCATCACCGTGATTAGTGACGACTAACAGCACCCACGGCCTAAAAGAAGAAAAATATTAATTTACCCTTCCCCAACTGGCACAGGTGTTCCCTTTCATAACTGAAGCAGATAAACGATTACTCATTGCCGCCGTATGAATGTTACCCTAACTGGCGCACTGCTTGCCGACGTCCTGGCCTTCCCGGTCAACCATTTTTTTTTATTTTTTGTATATTCAATCGATGTCAATCAGTTTAATAATGCTCTGCTGAGTGAAAAAACAAAATGAAATCATGCGTACACTCCTTAACTCACAGATTCTATCAGTTACCGGACTGGCCATTTTGCTTACCCTGGGTTCTTCCTCCCTTGCCCAAAGTCCTTCCAACAAGGATTCACTTTCAAAAAACGCAACCCATCCTCATCAGCAAGAACGTGAAGTGCCAAAGGGGAGCAAAATGCACGAGCTTTTACAAGGAACGCCCATTGCCGCATTTAATGCAGGTGGAAAAAAAGAAAAAGCACTGGAAGATTTTATGAAGGAACAGAAAGTAGCAGGCTTCCTCATTTTAAAGGATGGAAAAATTCGGTTGGAACGCTATGCTGTCGGACACAGCGAATTGAACCGATGGTCGTCGTTATCTGTAGCAAAGTCGGTAACGAGCACCCTCGTAGGTGCTGCCATCAAGGATGGTTACATCAAAAGCGTTGACGACTACATCACTGACTACATTCCTGATCTGAAAGGCAGTGCTTACGACAGCGTGACCATCCGGCATCTTCTCACCATGACCACGGGTATACGTTGGAACGAGAATTATACTGATCCGAATGCTGACATTGCCAGATTTTCTACAGATCCGGTTGAACCGGGCATGAATGCAACAGTAAGTTATATGCGCCGTTTGCCGGCCGAGGCTAAGCCCGGCAAAAAATTTAAGTATAGTACCGGTGAAACGCACCTCCTGGGTGTCCTTGTGAGTTCTGCTACCCATCAAAGCTTATCCCAATACCTTTCTTCTAAGATATGGAGTCCCTATGGGATGGAGGAAACAGCCACCTGGAGACTGGATAGAACCGGTCAGGAAATGGCAGGCTGTTGCCTCCAGATGAGGCTCCGTGATTTTGCCAGGTTCGGACAATTTGTTCTCGAAGACGGACGCATCAATGGTGAATCCATTGTTCCCGATGGTTGGTTCAACACAGCTACCCAAATACAAGTACCGCTTTGGCCCGGCGGAGGCTATGGATACGGATGGTGGATTTTTAATGGCAGTGCTTTCGAGGCATTAGGGATCTATGGTCAGATGATCCATATCGACCCTGCGAGGAAACTGGTGATTGCCGTCAACAGTGCATGGCCTGAAGCTGATAGTAACGAGCGACATTTAGCTGTCGCAAATTTTGTGAAAACCATTAATGACGAGTTGGATAAAGAGAAAAAAGAATCGCCTGACCATAAATAACCTGCAACTCCCAAATAGAGCAGATATACCATTTAACAAAGCAGCGTAATATATCTGTGCCTACTAATACTGCCACAATATTAATCCAGTTCAACCCAACAATTTAAAATCTTTACATTGGCATAACTTGTCCTGCTCTGCAGGAGATACGCCAACACACATAACCCAGGCCTCATATCTGCGCCAGAGATAAAAATTTGACATGATGATGAAGAAAAGAACAAAACGAATACTCAGAATAGGATTGATTATTGGAAGCATGATCTCCTTGTTTTTCGTACCATGGATTTTGGTAAAGGCCTGGATTTTACCACTGCCTGGTATGGTTCAGGAACAGGTAAATGAAGCAATTGATCATGGATTGGATGGGATGATTGTTTATGTAGACCAGGGAGGAAAGAAACCAGCCTTTTACGCTGCTGGTTGGAAAAACAGGGATAAGAAAATACCCGCCGACCCGCATTCATTTTTCAAAATTGCCAGTCTCAGCAAGTTATATGTAGCTGTTGCTGTCGCTAAATTGGTACATGGCAAACATTTGTCTTTGGATAAAACCCTCGCTGATTACTTGGCGGAACTTGTTGGAAGAATTGAAAATGCTGATAAAATTACCTTGAGGATGATGGTGCAGCATAGAAGTGGCATTCCTGATTTTACCGACACACCTGTCTATTGGGAACACCCACCGAAAGGCAATAGAGAAAATCTTGCGTTGGTACTGGATAAGCCTGCTGACTTTGCACCTGGTAAAAAATACAGTTATTCAAATACGAATTATTTGTTGATAGGCGAAATCCTTGATAAAATATTGGGATATAGCCATCACCAATATATCAGGAAGGAAATTTTTATACCGCTTGAGCTGAACAATACTTACAGTTTACTTAGCGAAGTGGATTTAGACGATGTTATGAG
Organism: Chitinophagaceae bacterium; assembly: GCA_051306075.1. Taxonomy (GTDB): domain Bacteria; phylum Bacteroidota; class Bacteroidia; order Chitinophagales; family Chitinophagaceae; genus Terrimonas_B. Next base: position 367 of record JBPPMM010000053.1, on the reverse strand, counting down.
TGGGTATGACGTAGGTTATGAGGACGACTTAAAGCATAATGATTTTATAAACCCTGCCGGCTCAATGGTAGCTACAGCAAAGGATGTGGGAATTTTCCTGAGGGCACTGAACGATGGGTCTTTGCTAAATGATAATGAACAAGCTGTTTACTCATCTATTTATAAATATGAACCTACAGGATTAGTGCCAGGATACTCCAGTATTGCCAGGTATTACAAAGATATTGATGCAGTCGTTATTCAGTTTGTAAATACAAGTGGTGGATACACCTGGAATTTATCAGAAATAGTATATAATCGTATTGTAAAAATATTAATAAGTACAACAACTCATAACAAAGGTAACCGTTAGGCAACATATTTAAAA
>JBPPMM010000032.1:0-3696 GCA_051306075.1 Chitinophagaceae bacterium | reverse complement strand
TCAATGCTGTTTGGCCACTTTGGCGAGTGGCCTACCCGGATGACCACTTTAATATTTCTCGGATTATTTGCCATTACGGTCTATTACTTTATCCGCAAACAATTTGATGCCCTCACTGCACTGACTATGGCTGTGATGTTATTGACGAGCGGAAGGATCCTCTTTTGGGATAGCATGCTTGGCTTGATTGATATTTGTTTTTCATGGATCATTTATTTAAATTTTATGATTCTCTATCACTTTGCAAAAGAGAATCGATGGAGAATTTTATTTATCCTTTCCTACCTTCTGTTTTCAATTGCATTTCTGTTGAAAGGCCTTCCCGCTGTAGCATTCCAGGGTATTTCAGTGCTTACGGCATTGCACCTTCATGGTGTATTTAAAAAGAAATTATTTTCGGTTGATCATTTTATTGGAATAGGTATTGGCCTTCTTCCTTTGGTAGGCTATTACGCTATTTATGCTTCACAGGTTTCGCTGGACCAGGTTTTTAATATTCTGCTAGATCAGTCAATGCAACGCACAGCAACACATCATGGCTGGTGGAAAACTTTTCTGCATGTATTTACTTTCCCCGTCGAACAACTATATCATTTTTTGCCATGGTCCCTTTTACTCATTGCTATTTTTCATCCACAGTTTAGAAAATGGATGTCAGTCCATGATTTTATACGCTTCAATTTCTGGTTGATGGTTGCAAATCTTCCGGTGTATTGGCTTTCGGTCCAGGTATATCCTCGGTACTTGTTGATGTTTGTTCCTATGTTCAACATGGTAGGCTATTATATTATTCAGTCATCCTTAAAAGAAAATAAAGGTTGGTGGAAAATACTTCACTATATCTTTCTGGGATTCGCTGTAATGGCGCTCATAATTATACTACTGATGCCTTTTGAGCAACAAGTTCGATCTTTACCTGGCCTTGTTTTTATATGGATTGGAGGTTGTGTTATTTTGCTTTTGTGCCTATTGAGCATGAAATGGGATGGCACACGATCTTTTTTTTGGTTTGCAATGATTTTATTGGTCGTGCGGATCATTTTTGATCTGGTGGTTCTGCCCATCCGGAAATTGGACTGGTCTGAAAATATATGCAGAGATGATTGTCAGCGATTAGCTGGTATATATAATGATCGAACCTGGTATCTTTATGGGACTACTTTTCCTCATGAAGTGGCACGTTTTTATACCTCCGCTTTTTCTAACCAAATAATTCGACACACGGACTCCATTATCGATACCGAAGCATATTATCTGGTAGATCCTGACTTGTATCCTTCTTTCCCGGGAAGACTCCTGGATTCCCTGATCCTTGAAAATGGAACACATTTGACCTTGATGCAACCTACTCCGCCCTAACGGTCAGAAAGATATTCAGGGCTTAATCCTTTTCAGTTCCTTAAATTTCGCCGCCGAACTGAGCTACATGAAATTTACTTTTCCAAAGATCAACATCCCGGGACCTGTCAAAGCATTGATTAAACTGGGCATTTCAGTTGCTATCATTGTGCTGATTGTTCGCAAGATCGATGAGCGGCTGTTACTGGAAGTGGTAGGACAGGCCAATCCTTTATGGGTACTGTGGGCATTGTTGTGGTTTATTCTATCCAAAGTCATTGCTGCGTTCAGATTCAATCTTTTGCTACATGCTGAAGATATCCGGATGTCCGGCATGCAAAATCTTAAGCTTTATTGGCTTTGTATGTATTACAATTTGCTGTTGCCCGGTGGAATCAGTGGGGATGGGTATAAGATCAAGGTATTGATGGAGCGGTTCAGCAAACCCTTTAAGCGAATCGTGACCATTACCCTGATTGATCGAATTACGGGCCTTATCGCCCTGGGACAACTCAGTGTCATTCTCTTATTGTATATCCCGGAATTTCAAAAATATGGATTACTGGTTATTCCGGCACTTCTGCTCAGCATGGGGATTGGGTATGGAATCTATCACTGGGCAGGAGGAAAACTGACGACGGTATGGGTTAAAACTTCATTGCAATCACTGGGTGTTCAGGGTTCCCAGGCGATCGCGACACTCGGATTGGTCGTTGCGCTTGGTCAGGGACTTCATTGGGCAGATTATCTTATATTATTTTTAATTTCTTCTCTGGTAGCGATGATTCCGATCACTATCGGTGGTGCCGGAGCGCGTGAACTCACATTTCTATATGGATCACAGTTCCTGGATATTCATGCTGAGAAAGCAGTTGCTATCGGCTTTTTATTTTATGTGATTTCCACTGCTGTGTCTTTCTTTGGAATTTCATTTAGTTTCCGAAAAGATTGGTTATTTAAAGAGACCATAAAATCATAATGCCTTCTTTCAATCTGTTACATCGGTTGAAAAATTAAATATGTCCTGTCAAAGAACGTCCTCATCTAACCACAACCCTTGTGCTTATTACGAACTGGATAATGATCGTATCCAGTTCTATCCCTGCAGGACGGATTTTTATGCATATCTTACAACTTCGGAATATTCGGCATGTCATGAATACTTCCTTTACAAAATAGCCTGAAGCTAAAATTCATCTTTGAGCAATAGGACACCATTTAATACCAAAAAAGGTAAGTTAACGTATGAAAGTATTAGCGCAGATTACTGATCCTCAATATCAACCCAAAGAAAAATACACAGCATACGAAACCTTTTGGCTAAAATTTCTTGCAGACGAAAGAGATCTTCCTTTTATTCACCTGCTCACCAGGATTCACCTCATCGTCATGCCCTGGGCGTTTTTGTTTTTTACACCTCTATTTCAAGGTGCCATTTGGTGGCTATTGTATATTCCGTATGCTTATGTATCCCAATCCTATTTCAAAGGTCGTTTTGGTTTGATGTTCCATTGCATGTGTCATCGCAATATGTTTAAAAAAGAGTATATGGGTTTACATAGATATGTAACCTGGTTTGTCTGCCCTTTTTTCGGACATACCCCCGAAACCTATTTTGGACATCATATCGTAATGCATCATGTTGAAAACAATATGGAAGATGATGCCAGCAGTACATTAAAGTACAGACGTGATAGCTTTCTTCAGTTTTTACAATATTTCGGTCATTTTATTTTACTTGGCATCATTGATACCTTCATGTATCTCTTTCGCCGAAAAAGAAAAAAAGTATATATGCGTTTTAGTGTGGGAGAATTATCCTTCTATGCCGCCTGTATTGCCCTGAGTTTTGTCAGTTTCAAAGCGACCCTGATGATCTTTATCGTTCCTGTCATTTATGCCCGTTTTATTATGATGCTGGGCAATTGGACACAACATGCGTTCATTGACAAAAATGATCCTGACGGACATTTCAGCAGTGTGTACAATTGTATCAATAATGTCTATAATCAAAATTGCTGGAATGATGGATACCACTCCATTCATCACCTCAATCCTGCGCTGCATTATACCGAAATTCCAGGGACCTTTCTAAAAAATAAAGAGAATTTTGTAAAACACAAAACTTTCATCTTTGACGGAATCCATTACCTGCACATTTTTATTTGGTTGATGACCAAGCGGTATGACAAATTAGCCGATAATCTTGTCAACATTGATAATACATTCTCGAGTCAGGAAGAAGCGATCGATTTATTAAAGAAGCGCGTTCAGGTCATTGCATAAGAGCTTTTTTCGACACCAGCCTGCCTGATAATGTTGAATGATGTCCATCGGCATATATTGGGAAATTATCGA
>JBPPMM010000682.1:0-3837 GCA_051306075.1 Chitinophagaceae bacterium | reverse complement strand
TGAGGAACTTAATTATTCATTGAGCCCTGGTCAATCTCTTACATTCCGCTACAGGGTAATCGTGCATTCAGGATCATATTTATCTACGGGACAAATGGATAAACTTAGTTATGATTTTGATCAGTTAAAAGATAAATAGGTTTAATGGGAGGTTCAATTTGAGGATTTTTCAACCCGTCAATTGAGTGAACAAAACGAAACCAAATTAATTTTCAGTATTCAGGCTGATGATGAATTCAGTGCCTTTTCCAAACTGGCTTTCCACCCTTATATCGCCTTTGTGCGACTGGATGATAGAATAAGATGCCGGTAATCCCAGCCCGGTGCCATTTTTTTTCATAGTAAAAAAGGGCTCAAAAAGTTTATGCATATATTCAGAAGGAATTCCCTTGCCATTGTCCCTGATGGAAACGATATAATTATTGGGTGACCTGGTTAGGGAAACGGATAATTCTCCTTTACCTGTTTCCATAGCCTCTATGGCATTGATGAGAATATTTGTAAAAGCAATAACCAATTTGGATTTGTTGGCTGATATTTCAAAAGGAAATTCCGGATAATTTTTTCGAACAATCACTTTTTGAAGATTAATCCTGTCTTGTGTAAGGGTAATACTTTCATCCAGAATTTCCTGCATTGTATGTTTTTGAAAGGGCAAATCCAAAGGTTTGCTCAGGTTAAGCAATTCAGTAATGATGTGATTTATGCGGATACCATTGCGTTGCATGATAGCCACGAGGTTTTTCTGACTTTCAATACTTTCATCGTAGGGCAACGTGAAATGATCAACAGAAAGCAAAATATTGTTTAATGGATTTCTGATCTCATGGGCCAGGGTCCGCATCAATCTTTCGTTGGCGGCCAGTTTCTGTGCCTGCAGATTGGCCAATTCCACTTTTTTAATATTAGTAATATCATGTAATATGCCATGTGTTAAATGTTCACCTTTATCCTCAATAAAGGATAGTGAAAGAAGACAGGATCTTAATTCGCCGTTGCTATTTTCTATCTCCACCGCGAGGTCATTGATATTATCTTTGTTTGATAAAAGTTGACTGAGAATTATTTTTTGAGGGTTGTCCTTGATGAAATCCAGCAGAGGTCGGTTAACCATTTTTTTTTCGTCAGATAAAAAAAGCAAAGAAGCCGCATGATTAACTTCTGTCAAAACAAGATTGCTATCCGTTATAAACACAGCATCTTTAGAATTCTCAAATAAACTCCGGTATTTATTTTCCCTGGCTTTTAGCTCCTTCAGATCATCTGCCCGGTTAAGGGAATATCGGATACATCGTTCCAGTTTTTCTGTTGTCAGTTCCGATTTGATCAGGTAGTCCGTTGCTCCGCTCTGCATGGCCCTTACATCAATATCTACATTGCCTTTGCCAGTCAGCAATACCACCGGGTCGTAAAAATCATTTTGGTTTACTTCTTTCAGTAATTCCAGGCCTGTCCTGCTACCTAAGCGGTAGTCTATAAAATAGATTTGGTATTCTCTTGCATTAATTTTTTGGATAGCCTGCTGGTAATTATTGCACCAGTCAATAATAAAATGAGTACCTGGAATACCTTTTATATAGTCCGCAATTATAAAAAAATCATCTTCATCATCATCTATGATAACAATTCTGACATCTTGAGCATTCAGCATTTTTATTATTGGCTTTGGGGTAAAATTAAGGTAAATGTTGCTCCGGATTTTTCCATTCCCTCTGCATTTATGATGCCACCATGGTTTTCAGTAATTTTCCTGCAAATGGCCAGTCCCATTCCTGATCCCGGGTATTCTGATTTTCCGTGTAGCCGTACAAAAGGTTTGAAAATATTATCTGCATATTCCTGGTTGAACCCGATCCCGTTATCGGAAATAGAAATTTTGAACCAGGTGTTTTTATCTGAAAGCTCCATGCTTTGTTTTTCTTCAGCAGAAAGTGAAGTTCCGGAAATTTTGATGATCAGTGGTAAGTCCTTTTTACTATAACGAACAGCATTCTGCACCAGGTTTTGTAATAATTGCCTGTATTGAATCCTGTCTCCCTCTAATACCGGTAATCCGGATAAGTTGAATGAGATATTCCGATCTGATTCCTGGAGTTCAAATTCTTTAGCAATTTCAGCAGCGATCATATTCATATCACAATTATCTTTTTTTCCGATACCTGGTTTTAAGCCGGATAACCGGGTAAGATTGTCTATCAATGATCGCATATCCGCCAGGCTCGTTTGAATACGGGAAAAATAATCCTGCATATTACTCCCCGGCTCCGTCTTATTCTTATGGGTGAGTCTTTCTATTAAAAGGGATATCTTTCTTAATGGTGCATCCAGGTCATGTGCTGCAATATCTATAAATTCGGCATAATCTTTTTGGTTATTGCCGGAAGATTTCTCCGGCAATTTTTGATTATTAATTATTTGGTTTTTATTTACTGTAAATAATACGAGAGTTGAATTTTCATAAAAAGGCAGGTGGATGCCAACCGCATTAAAATTGAAATGAATTATTTTTCCATTAGAAAGGGTCGTATTATAACTGAAGTTCCTGGTTTCATTTTCTTTTAGCTGAAGGCATTGAGACCATTCATTAGGCAGGCTTTGTACTTCTTTCTGTTCTGTATTTAGAAAAGGGAAACTATTATTAAACTGTATAGTGATTTCAAAAAAATCCTTCATGGGCATAGTGCTAAACAATACTTCCTTTCCCTTTTTGTTATATAAAAAAAACAATTGGAGCCCGGCAATTTTGTTTTCCGGTATAATAAGTTCATCTTGGGTCATCCCGTGAAAGTTATGTTTAAATTGAAATTATGTTAAAGTTAAAAGTTTTAATGATTGATGATGAAATAGATTACTGCCGGCTACTGGAAACCTTTTTCAGAAAAAAAAATTATGAGGTGCAACTTGCGTTTAATCTTAGCGATGGATTGCAATTGATTGGTGAAACCAAACCCGACATTTTATTATTGGATAATAATTTGCCGGATGGAAAAGGTTGGACACATGTGGAGTCAATCGTAGAAAAAAATCCACAGTTGAAGATTTTTTTGGTCAGCGCCCATCATCAAAAAGGGGATTTTTTTTATGATTCGCCCAACGTAACCGTTTGGGAAAAGCCTTTGTCAATGAGTTTGCTTAATGATTATTTCTAAACAGGATGTTAAAAGCCGTCATTGCTGTTATTGCAAAAAGTAAGCAGCCGGCGGGCTATAACCTCAAGCTCCTTTATGTTGGACGGCTTGATCAGGTACTCAACAGCCCCGGATTCCACGCATAATTTCCTGTAGATTTCTGAACCAGATGTACTCCATACTATTTTGGGTATAGAAACATAGCGGTTATTTTGTTTCAAAATTTTTAATATTTCTGCGCCATTTAATTCGGGCATATTATAATCAAGTACAATGAGGCGGGGGAGTTGCCCATCTTCTGTTTGTTCAAGCTTTGCTATCAATTTTCTTCCGTTGCTTATAAAAAGTAAAGAAACGGATGGATCCAGCGAAGAAAATATTTCTTTTAAAAAATCTTCTTCATCCAGATCATCTTCGCCAAACATTATAACTCTTTCAGAAAGTTTAGGACCGGTTGCTTCTTGGTTAGGCAGATTTAGTGGCACAATTTTTTGTATGTATTCAGGTTTAATGAAGTTAGTGCATTATTGCATTTGCCCTTGTTTCCTCCTTGAATTTTTTGACTTATTTTTAATTTTTAATAATAATTGGGTTCTAAAAAAACACATAGCTTAATTTATAAAGATTAAAGTCCAATGAAAAAAAAATCCAACACCTTATCCTCCGCCATAAAACCAGCGATTCCCTCTAAAAATTCTCTCTCCAAAAT
>JBPPMM010000662.1:0-3593 GCA_051306075.1 Chitinophagaceae bacterium | reverse complement strand
ACAACACTGGGAGCAAGGGCCGGCTTTATTGCTTTCTGGATCATCATTGTCAGTTGCCTGGTCAAAGTGGCCGTGCAACTTGAGTTTGGAAAAAGAGCCATCCTTACCGGGCAAACGGCCATGCGATCATTTAATGAATTGCCCGGACCCCGTTCCGGAAAAGGAAACTGGGTTGTATGGACCGTGTTCATCCTTTTATCATTTAAAATAATTCAGATTGGCGGCATACTGGGCGGCACGGCCATTGTGCTGAATATGCTTTTTCCTTTTCTTTCTATTTATGCATGGGTCATCCTCATTGCGGTGGCGGCCGCATCTATGATCTATAAAGGATATTATAAAGTAATAGAAAAAGTATCGCTGGTAATGATCGCCGGATTCACTGTATCTACCATTGTTGCCGTTTTTATGTTACAGTTTACCGCCTTTAGTATTTCATGGGCTGATATTTCCGAAGGCCTGCAATTTAAATTGCCACCGGCTATTGTTGCTGTTGCCTTTGGTGCTTTTGGAATTACCGGTGTAGGTGCTGATGAAATAATAGCATACAATTATTGGTGTATTGAAAAAGGATATGCCGCCTATACCGGGCCACGGAACGAAACTGATGAATGGAAAAAAAGAGCGCAGGGATGGATCGGTGTTATGTACCTGGATGCTATCATTGCCATGATCATTTATACAATTGTAACAGCTGCATTTTATTTATTGGGCGCCGCGGTATTGTATGGCAGTTCCGTTATTCCGGAAGGAAACGGGGTGATAGAAACCCTTGCGCTTATCTATACGCAATCCCTGGGGCCGGGTGCCAAAACACTTTACCTGGCAGGTGCTTTCTTTGCATTATTCTCCAGTGTGTTTGCTTCGCTGGCTGCCTGGACAAGAGTGTTCCCGGATATATTCGGGCAATTGGGTTGGATCCAGTTTTTCGATAAGCAGCAAAGAAAAAAAGTGGTCGGATGGCTGGCATGGATCATTCCTATGATCTGGGCCATGGCTTATTTGTTTATCAAATTGCCGGTGATCATGATCGTATCCGGAGGTATCGTAGGTTCTGTTATGCTTTTTGTGATCGTGTATGCCGCTATCTATTTTCGGAATAAAAGCGTTTCGTTGCTGCCATCGGGCTTATTATATAAAACAGCATTTGTGGTCAGTGTTCTTTCCATTATCGTTGTGGGTGTATATGGATTGGTACAACTTTTTTCCAGGTAACTAAATAAAACATTCTTTAAAATAAAAATATTTCTATTATGAGTAAATCAATTCAGCGCCGTAAGTTCATTGCTTCTATGGTTGGCTTACCGGTCATTGTATCCGCTTGTTCATCATCCCAATTGTCCACTGCATCCGGCAGTCAAATGGCAAAAACATCTAATGGTTTAAAAACAAGTCTCAATGCTTTTTCGTTTAACGGGCCTCTTTCAAAAGGAGAGATGACCATCAGTGATATGCTTGATTTTTGCGCAGCCAATGGTTTTGAAGGCGTAGATATAACAGGATATTATTTCACCGGTTATCCGCAGGTGCCACCGGATGATTATTTATTTGGTATCAAAAGAAAAGCATTTGGTCTTAGCCTTGAGATAACGGGTACGGGAGTAAGAAATGATTTTACAATTGCGGATAAAACAAAAAGGGAGCAGGAAGTGGTACTGGTAAAAAAATGGATAGAGGTAGCGGCAAAACTTGGCGCACCGGTGATCAGGGTATTTGCCGGCAACCAGAAAAATGAAGGCATCAGTACAGAGCAGGTAACGGACTGGATGCTGAAGGATATACAAACCTGCGTGGATTGCGGAAAGCAATACGGCGTTATCATAGGGCTGCAAAATCATAATGATTTTATTCAAACGGCCGACCAGGTAAATAAAATGATTGAAGCCATCAATTCCGAATGGCTGGGGCTGATACTGGATACCTGCAGCTACCGGGTACACGATCCCTATGATGAAATTGCCAAATCTATAAAGCATACTGTTAACTGGCAGATCAAAGAAAATGTGTTTATCAATGGAAAGGAAGTGGAAACAGATATGAAAAAATTATTCGCCATTATAAAATCATCATCCTATAAAGGCTACCTGCCCATTGAAACCCTGGGCGAGGGTGATCCAAAAGTAAAAGTGATCAACCTGATAAAAAAAGTAAGGGAAGCCATGGCCTGATTTTTTTTGATCTGCTTTAGTTTTGTCGACCGGCCTCGGAAAAAATGCGTTAAGAAAATTTTCCTGGAAAGCGTTAATAAATGAAATGTCCATGGACGAATTTTCGTTCAAAAACCGGGATGAATATTTTCATGGACATACTATGTGGCTAAAAAACAATAAAAAATAAACACATGAAATAATATTCTATCGATTGGCTATGTTCTGAGCTCATATGTCGCACTTATGTTCGGCTTTGCACTATTGCTTGAGCTATTTCATTTTAGACTGAAAGGGAAATTTTTAGCATTTTTTCCTCCCGCCAGAGGCGGGATTGACTTTTTGTTAATCCAGAGCGCAGCGAAGGATTGTGTCAAGACAAAAAAGTAAATAGAGTTTTCAGGTTTATAAGACTTTGCAGTCTAAAGTCAGCATTTACCACTTATGGTTTTTTAGTTGCAATTAATAATATCTAAAAAATCCGATTAGTATTTACCCTTATATCTTCTTTTAAAAATTACCCGGTAAATTTGATGGTCACAAAAAACAGTGTAATGCCATATTCAACCCGAAAAGAATTTATTCAAACATCCGCTGTGCTCCTTGCCGCCGGATTAACCGGTCTTTCATGGAATGTAAAAAAGAAAAACCCGCTCCTGTCTTTTTCTACACTGGGTTGCCCCGACTGGACCTTTCCACAAATTGTAGATTTTGCTGCCAAACATGGTTATAACGGAATTGAAGTAAGGGGTATTCAGCGGCAGATGGATTTAAGTAAATGCAATGAATTCAGCACTCATGAAAACAGGATGGCTACCCTGGCCCTTATGAAAGAAAAAGGTTTGCGGTTCATCAACCTCGGTTCTTCCTCTACGCTGCATTTTGCCGAAGGAGCCGAGCGGGAAAAAAATATAGAAGAAGGCAAACGGTTTATCGACCTGGCCCAGCAGATCAACTGTCCCTATATCCGTGTATTCCCGAATAATTTTCCAAAAGGGCAGGAGCGGGAACAAACAATGGACCTCATCACAAAAGGATTGGTAACACTGGGTGATCATGCAAAGGGATCAGCCGTTTCAGTTTTAATGGAAACACATGGTGAAGTAGTAAGGGCCAATGACCTGCAAACCATCATGCAGTCGGCAGCACATCCGCAGGTGGGCCTGGTATGGGATCCGTCAAATATGTGGACGGTAACCAAAGAGCCACCAAAGGAAGTATATGCTAAACTTAAAAAGTATATCCGTCATATACATATCAAAGATGGAAAGCAGGCCGGCGATAAACTGCAATATAAATTACTCGGCCGTGGCGATGTGCCCATATTTGAAGCTATTGATGTTTTAGCCAAAGATGGATACAAAGGCTATTATAGTTTTGAATGGGAAAAAATGTGGCATCCTGAAATTGATGAACCCGAAATAGCACTGGCCGATTATCCCCTGG
>JBPPMM010000290.1:0-7256 GCA_051306075.1 Chitinophagaceae bacterium | reverse complement strand
GCGGCGATGCTGGGCCTGAGTATATACATTCTCACCTTGTTTCATGTTGACTGGTGGTGGTGGCTTGTTCTTTTTATTGGCCCCGATATCAGCATGATTGGCTATGCCGCAGGTAACATAGCGGGGGCAGTTGCTTATAATTTATTCCACCATAAAGGAGTTGCGATTGCCATATTGGTAGTAGGTTATTTGATCCCGGATATAATGCTACAAATAACCGGGGTGATATTATTTGGCCATTCTTCTATGGATAGATTATTCGGTTATGGACTCAAAACCGATGCAGGATTTAAATACACGCATTTAGGAATGATTGGAAAGAAATAAAAAATGAATGCACCAAAAAATAAAATAACAGACGTTCAAAATAATGACAGCGGGCTGCATGGCCAGTATAAAAGCTGGTTTCTTGATTATGCTTCCTACGTAATATTAGAAAGAGCCATTCCTTCAATTGAGGACGGATTAAAACCAGTACAGCGTCGTATCCTTCATGCTATAAAAGAAATGGATGATGGACGATTTAATAAGGTAGCAAATATTATTGGACAGGCCATGCAATATCATCCGCATGGAGATGCCAGTATAGGTGATGCGTTAGTCAACCTTGGTCAAAAGGAATTGTTGATTGAAACACAGGGAAACTGGGGCGATGTAAGAACCGGTGATGATGCGGCTGCAGCCAGGTATATAGAAGCAAGGCTCAGTAAGTTTGCATTGGAAGTGGCTTTCAATGCTAAAACAACAGAATGGCAATTAAGCTATGACGGGCGAAAAAATGAACCGGTTACCATGCCCATGAAATTCCCATTATTGCTAGCACAGGGTTCCGATGGAATCGCGGTAGGCTTATCTACTAAAATTTTACCTCATAATTTTTGTGAACTGATTGATGCCTCTATTAAACATTTACGTGGAAGAAAATTTGATTTGTACCCTGATTTTCAAACTGGGGGTATGATTGATGTGTCGGATTATAATCAGGGTAAGCGGGGTGGTAAAGTTAAGGTAAGAGCTCATATAGAAGAGGTGGACAAAAAAACACTGGCAATAAAAAGTGTTCCTTACGGAGTTACTACCATGCAGCTGATGGATTCTATAGTAAAGGCAAATGACCAGGGAAAGATCAAGATAAAAAAAGTAACAGATAATACAGCGGCCGAAATTGAAATACAAATTGACCTGGCTCCGGGTATTTCGCCGGATATTACTATTGATGCCTTGTATAAGTTTACGGATTGCGAAACTTCTATTTCTCCAAATGCCTGTGTAATCGTGGACATGAAACCACAGTTCCTGGGAGTGATTGAGCTGCTGAAAATTTCGAGTGATAATACAAAAGACCTTTTGGAGCAGGAATTAAAAATAAAACTTGCGGAGCTCCAGGAAAAATGGCATTACACTTCTCTTGAAAAAATATTCTTTGAGGAAAAGATATATAAAGAACTGGAGAAAAAACATGAAACCTGGGATAAAGTAATAGTGGCTATTGACAAGGCATTTATACCTTTCAAAAAGCAGTTAAAAAGTGAAATTACAAAAGAGGATATTATTAAACTGACAGAAAAACCTGTAAGGCGGATTTACAGGCTTGATATTGATGAATTGAACGCACAGATCAAGGGACTGGAAGGGGATATAAAGCAGGTAAAATTTGATTTGAATAACCTGGTGGATTTTGCCGTTGCCTACTATGAAAACCTGCTGAAGAAATATGGTAAAGGCCGTGAGCGAAAAACAGAAATCAGGCAATTAGAAATTATTGAAGCCAAACAGGTAGCTATAGCCAATACCCGGCTTTATATGAACAGGGAAGAAGGATTTATAGGCACCAGTTTAAAAAGGGATGAGTTTCTTTTTGAATGTTCTAACCTCGATGATATTATAGTGTTCAGCAAAAGAGGAATAATGAAGGTGGTGAAAGTTCAGGAAAAAGTTTTTATAGGTAAGGATATACTTCATGCTGCTGTTTTTCAGAAAAATGATGAGCGAACAACCTATAATATGCTTTATGCAGACGGGAAAGGTGGCATGAGTTATGCAAAACGTTTTAATGTAACCGGAGTAACCCGGGAAAAAGTATATGATCTGACAAGGGGTGATGAAAAAAGTAAGGTGCATTACCTGAGTGTTAACCCGAATGGAGAGGCTGAAGTGGTAAGGATCATATTAACCCCCGGCTCTTCTGCCCGCATCAAGGAATTTGATTTTTATTTTGAGGAACTGGCTATCAAAGGACGTGGAAGTATGGGCAACCAGGTAACCAAACATCCTGTAAAATCTGTTCGTTTTAAGGAGGCAGGAAAGGCCACACTGAGTGGACGTAAACTGTGGTTTGATGATAAATTCGGAAGACTAAATGCAGAAGGTAAGGGACTATTACTTGGAAGTTTTGAGCCCGACGACAGGATCCTTGTTATTTATAATGACGGAAATTATATGATAGCTGACCAGGAAATGACCCAGCGGTTTGATGCGGAAAATATTTTATTGATAGAGAAATTTGACGCCGCAAAAGTTATTTCTGCCGTTTATCTTGATAAGAAAAATCTGCAATACAATGTAAAAAGATTTAAGATTGAAACTACTACCCTGAAGAATAAATTCTTTTTTATTAAAGAAGGAGATGGGAATTATTTAGAAGCTGTGTCTACAGAAAATGAACCGATACTCGCGGTACAAACGGGAAGAGGAGAGCAGGTGCGGAAAGCAAAATTCAAAATAGCCAGGGTATCCGAAGTAATGGGTTGGAAGGCGGTAGGAAATAAGCTGCTTGACTATAATAAAAGTGTGCAGATGGAATGGGTTAAAGACAGGCCTGCCGATAAGCAGCCGGAGTTATTTTAGATAAAAATATCTTTATCGTGATAGACCACTGGGAATTAATGGATGTTTATAAAGCCTTACTGGCCGTTGCTGCTGGTATCATACTTGGTTTGGAAAGAGAAATGAAAGATAAAGCTGCAGGCCTGAAAACAATCACAGTCATCTGCCTTGGCTCAGCTTTGTTTACCATTCTTTCTTATAAAGTGGGAGTAGCTGATCATGAAACAACACGCATTGCATCCTACATTGTAAGCGGTATCGGCTTCATAGGTGCGGGGGTAATTTTCAAAGACAAATTAGATGTTTCCGGCTTAACGACTGCGGGCATTATCTGGCTGGCGGCAGCGGTGGGTATGGCCATAGGTTTTGGAGAATTATATCTTGCTGCAACTTTTGTTGCTTCAGCTTTATTAATAATTTTTTCCAGCAAGTGGATCAATAGAATATTCCGGGCTACAAAATTAAACCGGGACCTGGTTTTTGAAATGGAAAAACGAAATGCCCACTTCAGGCATAACATTCTATCTGAATTAAGGGAGCAGGGAATTCATACTGAAGAAAAGAAAATGGAATTTAAGGAGAACAGTATTATCATATCCGTTGATGCCACTATTCCTTCTAAAAAACAAAAATGGCTGGAGGAATATTTACTTCTTCATGAGCATATAACCGGCTTTTCTTTTTGATTTTGCACCCGTACCAGGTGTAATTTCAGCCCGGTGATAAAGGCTTTGCAAAAATTTATACTGAAAAATTGCCAGCCTATTTCTTCTTTCGCCGGATTCTTATTGTAGCATTTTTTTCTAAGCTGCTTGACAGGCGGACTTCATGTTTTTTGTTGCCATCCGTTATTATCATGAGTGCTGTGTTGGGTGGTATTGTTCCGAGGTTATCAGCAAACATGCTCAATTCATTCAGTTCCTTTGTACTGTCAATAATAAGATCAAAATGGAGTGACCGGGTGCTAAGTCGTTGAGAAAAGGCGAGCAACTGGTTATTATAAAATACCGATATCGAATCGCCGTCAATTTCTCCGTTATCATAAAAATCAACCTGTAGAGAATCTGAATCCACCTCTATTTCATCAACAACTACATTTTCCCGTTCTTTAAAACGGCTTTCCACCACATAATTGATCACCTTGCGTTGTATCACTTTCACGGCGGGAAGTGTATCGGCCGCAGTTGGTTTCCATACCTGGTTTAGCTCTTTGAAATTACGCAGCGCCATCAAAACCGAATCCTGTTTACTCATAGAAGCATCCAGGGAAAGATTAAAATTTATATCTACGCAGGTGAATTTATATTCTGGCAAACTTTCAAATAGGCCAACAAGATTAGACCCTGCTTTCGCAACACGCAAGGTAGCCAGGAGATTCATTTCGCAATCCACTTCCATAGAACTAAAGGAGCCATAATAAGTAATGGGAATATTATATAAGGTAAGCAGTCTTGTTTTTGCATTGTACTTTCCTTTTACCTGTATACTGCGAAATGTGTTTTTAAAATAATAGCTCAATATACCTTTAACGGAAGACTTCTCGGGCTGGAGAATAAGTTCCACTAAATAATTACTGGCGGAGCTATTGGTCTTAACCTTAGCGGTCCCATACCAATACCCGAAAACAGATTGAGAATTTGCATTTACAGAAAATAGGATGATTACTAAAACTATTAAATTCTTCATGTTGCTTTGGCTTGACAAAAACTATGCTTATCCCATCAGAATAACCAATTAATTATTTTAAATAACGTTTCATTTCCCGGTCTACGTCTTTTTTCCTGAGAGTTTCCCGTTTATCATGGAGTTTTTTCCCTTTTGCCAATCCTATATCAATTTTTACAAATCCTTTCTCGTTTAGATACATCCGGAGCGGCACCAGCGTATATCCTTTTTCTTTCAATTTTGTTTCTATTTTCCTGATTTCTTTTTTTTGTAATAATAGTTTCCGGTCACGTACCGGATCATGGTTATTTAAATTTCCGTGGGAATATTCTGCTATATGCAGTGACTTTATCCATATTTCACCTTTATGAAGCAGGCAATAGCTATCATTAAAACTTACTTTTCCTCCACGGATCGATTTCACTTCAGTACCCAATAATACCATCCCGGCTTCATATTTTGCATCTATAAAGTATTCATGGTAAACCGATCTGTTTTTAATTTCACTCATGTAACGGGGTAATCTTGCAAATATAAGAACCGGTGGCTAACTGGCAGGCTCTTTAACAAATAACCCCGGCAACAAACCAGGGTTATATTCAGATAAGTTTAATGAGATCAATTAATAAAAAGCATCAGAACTTTTGCAAGCTTTGCTTTTAATTCATTCCTGGGAACTATGAAATCTAAAAAGCCATGATCCAATAAAAATTCGCTGCGTTGAAATCCCTCGGGTAATTCTTTCTTTATCGTTTCTTTGATAACTCTCGGACCGGCAAAACCAATCAGTGCATCCGGCTCTGCAATATTCAGATCACCCAACATACCAAAGGAGGCGGAAATTCCGCCAAACGTAGGATCAGTTAATAATGAGATATAAGGCAATTTAGCATCGCTTAGTTGCGATAACTTGCCGCTGGTCTTGGCAAGTTGCATTAATGAAAAAGCACTTTCCATCATCCGGGCACCGCCGCTTTTGCTTATTACCATATAAGGCATTTTGTGCTCAATACAATAATCAACTGCCCGTGAAAATTTTTCCCCCATTACACTGCCAAGGGAGCCTCCGATAAATTCAAAATCCATACACGCAATTACCAGGTCATGATCACCGACTTTACCAACCGCCACCCGCATGGAATCTTTAAGATCTGTTTTATTCCAAATTTCTTCCAATCTTTTTTTGTAAGGTTTCAGATCGGTGAATTCCAGAAAGTCCTTACTCCTTATATTTTCAAACAACTCTTTAAATTCTGAATTGTCAAATAAAATATCGAAGTATTCATTACTGCTTATACGATGGTGATAATTACATTTTGGACAAACAAACAAATGTTCGCGGAGTTCTGAGATAGTACAGATATAGTTGCAATCAGGGCATTTTGTCCAGAGCCCTTCCGGTGTTTCTTTTTTTTCAGAGGTTTTGGTATTGATTCCTTTTTTTATACGTTTAAACCAGCTACTTTTTGTTTCTTCGGTTTTTCCATCTTCACCTGCCAGGTTAGCATCAAAATCTTCAATTTGTTTTGCCATAGCCATTTTTTGTTGGAGTACAAATATAGAGAAGTTTGAGTTTCGGGATTTTTAGATTATCAACGCCGCTTCTAATTATTTTACTGCCTTTTACTTTTACTTCTTCAGCACTCTTTCAAATAATTTAAATATCCTTTTGTATTCGTCTGTCCAGCTACTTGGTTCAATAAATCCATGATCTTCCATTGGATAGGAAGCCAGCTCCCAATTATCTTTTCCTAATTCAATTAAACGTTGTGTCAGTTTTACTGCATCCTGGTAGTGAACGTTTACATCTACCATACCGTGGCAGATCAGCAGATCACCTTTTAATCCTTCGGCAAAATAAAGAGGAGAACTTCGCCGGTAAGCCATTGAATCATTATAAGGTTCATTTAAAATATTGGAAGTATACGGATGATTATAATTTGCCCAATCAGTAACAGGACGAAGTGCGGCACCTGCTGCAAAAATATCCGGAGCAGTAAACAGACCCATCAAAGTTATGAACCCACCATAAGAACCTCCGTAAAGACCAATACGCGTAGGATCAACAGAAAATTTTTTAACCAGGTAACTAGCTGCATCTATGTGATCAGAAAGATCTTTGCCGCCCATATGGCGATAAATACCCGTTCTCCAATCGCGGCCATAGCCTGCGCTGCCGCGGTAGTCAATGTCCAATACATAATAGCCATTCTGCGCCAGCATGTTGTTGAACATATATTCCCGAAAATATTGACTCCACCATTTATGCGCATTTTGTAAATAACCAGCACCATGAACAAATAAGACCGCAGGGCGATTGGGATGAGGATTATCCGGTTTATATAATCTTGCAAATATTGGCGCACCATCCCTGGCTGCAATCGTTATTACCTCTGGTTCTTTCCAGGGGTAGGATTTAAATTCATCGCTTTGCGCTTTAAAAGTTATTTGACCGGCAATATTATTTTTAATTCCTCTTCCGGTTTTGGAGTTTTCCTGTAAATACAATTCCCATGGTTGTGTAGAAGAGGAATATAGGATGGCCAGCCATTTTTCATCAGGCGATATAGTTACCTGGTGGGAGCCTGTTTGAGTGGTAAGCCTTTCTTTTTTTCCGGAAGCTATATCCAACTTGTAAAAATGTTGTTCGCCCGGATGCACTTCATTGGTGGTGATATAGAAATACTTTTTGTCGTTTGATAGCAGCGCATTTTGTATTTCATAGTTTCCGGAAGGGAGAGCTTTTTTCTTTCCCTCTTTTATAT
>JBPPMM010000563.1:0-2386 GCA_051306075.1 Chitinophagaceae bacterium | reverse complement strand
GAAAAAATCTTTACCTGCCGCAATTCTTTAAAGAAAATTATCCCTATGTCGATCTCTGTTTAAAGCATCTTGACAAAGAATCTATTAAACAATACCAGGCTGAAGAGCGAACTCTGATTACTTTCCGGCTTGCTTCTTCCAGGTACCGCATTAAAGAGTTATTGGATATTATGTCCAGTGATGAAATATCTCTAACATCAAAAATTGCCCAACTAAAAAAAGAACTGAATGCGCATCTTAATACCGAGGCCTTCAGCAAATGTCAATCCATGGGCCAGGTGGTAAAACGGCATCTGAAACAAACCTTACAAAGAAATCTGTTGCTAGTTCAAAAAAACCTGGGTAAAAACAGTGATTAATGACCTGGCGCTTTATCCTTTGGTTCAAAACATACAATTGTTAGGGAATAATACAGCAAAGTCTCCCATCTCATACTAAACATAAATAAAGTATATTGCCGGTCTTTTAACGGTTATTGCCCCTTTTTAAACCACATTTATTATCATTAAAGAAGTAATGCTGAAATGAAAAAGTACAAAGCCGGGGTATTGTTCGGAGAAGAACTACAAGCCCTGTATAAAGATGCAAAAGACAACCAGTTTGCCTTACCTGCTGTAAATACCATAGGTACCAACAGCATCAACGCTACATTAGAAACTGCGGCAAAGGTAAATTCACCGGTGATCATCCAATTTTCAAATGGAGGTGCACAATTCATGGCCGGAAAAGGAATGCCTAATGACAATCTGCAGGCAAATATTTCCGGAGGTGTTTCGGGTGCACTTCATATTCATAATGTAGCCAGATATTACGGCGTTCCCGTCGTATTGCATACTGATCATGCAGCAAAAAAATGGCTGCCCTGGATTAGCGGATTACTGGATGAAGGCGAGCAATTTTTTAAAGAAAAAGGACAACCCCTTTTCAGCTCACATATGCTGGATCTTAGTGAAGAACCTATTGAAGAAAACATTCAAACCTCGGTAGAATTCTTTAAACGAATGAAGCCATTGGGAATGGGAATAGAAATTGAACTGGGTGTTACCGGTGGTGAAGAGGATGGAGTTGATAACAGCGACATTGATAACGAAAAATTATATTCCCAACCAGAACATGTAGCTTATTCTTATACGGAATTACATAAAGTCGGGAGCCTTTTTACGGTAGCAGCTGCTTTCGGTAATGTGCATGGTGTATACAAGTCGGGTAATGTGGAATTACGTCCAGAAATATTAAATAATAGCCAGCTTCATATTGAGAAAACCCTGAAAACAGGACCTAAGCCCGTGTTCTTTGTATTCCATGGTGGAAGCGGATCCCCACAACACCAAATTCGTGAAGCAATAGGATATGGCGCTATTAAAATGAATTTAGATACCGATTTGCAGTGGGCATTTTGGGAGGGAGTTCTTTTTAACTATAAAAAGAATGAAGGATTTCTGCAGGGCCAATTAGGAAATCCGGGTAGCCCCGATTCACCCAACAAGAAATATTACGATCCGCGGGTATGGTTAAGAAAAGGCGAAGAAAATTTTATCAAACGCCTTGAAGTAGCATTTGATGATCTTAACTGTATCAACCGGAATGCGTAAAGAAATACAAAAAGCCCTGCAAAATTTGCGGGGCTTTTAATTTATGTTGGTTTGCTTTATAATAGGGACAGTCCCGGTTCCTGAAAAGGAATTTAAAAACTTATTCCAATTCCGAGGCTTCCAAATGCATATAATTTAGGATCCATATTCCAGAAATCGTCAGACGGAGGATCAAGAAATACGCCGGGTCCGGCTGCCACACGAATAAATAGCCCGTTATCGCTTTGCTGATATCTGTATCCCACTGTTGAATTAATATAGATATACTTATCAGAGATATCCAGGTTATTTGATGACTTTTTGTAATGATCAACGTAAGGAATAACTCCCAAGGCAAATTCTGCATGATGTGCTTTAGATCCCGTTATCAGGCTAAGTCCAAGAGGCATGGAAAAAGCATCTTTTTCAAGAGAAAGTCCCACGCGGAAACTATATCCAAATTTGACGGACCTATAAAAGATCCTGTCGTAATTAATAGAATACACTGGACCACGAGAGGCGAGGTCAACATATATTGCATTTTTTGAACTGGCTGCCGGAATACCCTGGCTTATAGCATGATTGGAATAAAAAATCGCTATTCCAGCATAAAAAAACATACAGAATGGAATATTTCTAAACTGGTAACTTAAAATAAAATTCTTCTTTACATTCCTGGGAAGGCAGCTAACCGTTCTTCTTTTAAAGATCGTCATAGTAAGATTTTTTATTTACTAAAATGAAACATGGATTTTTTGCTGAAGACTGGCAACATCTTGTTACAACCAAATGCCACTTAAAGCTTCCCTAAGGAA
>JBPPMM010000491.1:0-2694 GCA_051306075.1 Chitinophagaceae bacterium | reverse complement strand
CAAACTTTCTTTAGATATCAGGGATTGAATATGGGTTGACTTCCCCCCGGGTGCCGCAGCCAGGTCCAGAACCTTTACCGGTTTTGTAAGATCCATAGTTTGTAACAATGCCTGTTCTAAAAACATACTGCTGGCTTCCTGAACGTAATAACATCCGGCATGAAAAAGCGGATCGAAAGTAAATGAAGGACGTTCGTGGAGATAATAACCCAGGCGAGACCAGGGAATACGTGTTGTCCTTATTGAGGGCTGAGCCGGATCTCCGGGAGTCCAATCGTTATTAATTATAGATGACGACTTAAAAGGATTTATTCTTATTGAAGTTATTTGATCACCCGACTCATGTACTTTCTCAAAAGCCTCCTTATCGAATCCTTCCAAACCTTCCAATGATGATATGAATGTTCCCGGTAATTTCATATAACAAGCAAAAAGAGATTGAAATATATAAGGACATAAAAACTATACATCAGGCATTGATCAAATTATCACATTAACTCATTTCATTAAATTGACAGCCTCGTTAATTTGATCAGTATAGGCTTCCATAGTTTTTGCAACCAACTCTATATTCTCCTGTGCTTCCTCCCAATACCGCTGTTCAATAGCTTCTCTTATTCCAGGAACCGTTTTAACACCATAGCCGGTATAAAATCCTGGTGCATATACCTGGTGGCGGTACCATGGTCTTCTTGGTAATCCCTTTGATTGCAATAAACTTCTTTCCGCCGTGTATAAAACATGGTTCAATTTTATTTGTTTTTCAACAGCCAGGTTCATAGCCACTTTATACAATTGGTTAAACTCTTCGCTTGATTTTTTTAACTGCTCCATTGCATTTTCAAGGCTACTGAAGTTTAAGTGAGGCACTATTCCTTTAACTTTTGGTGCATGGTAAATTTTAGTAGGATCCCTTGCCAGGTCAAACAATTTGTTTTTATGCATTTTCAATTCATCTTCCGTTTCGGTTCTTGATTGATCAAGGAATGTCTTTATTTCTGTAATGTATTCATTCATTGTTTTATAAAAACTATTGAAATCCACAGGCAGAACATCAGCATTGGCAAGACGCAAAATGATCCGTCCTGTAGTTTTGGATAAAGCAACGCCATATTGAAAGCCAGGATCTATAAAACGGGTGAAATGATCATATGAATCATAGACAGAATGATACTGGTCGCCGTCAGCCTCTCCGCCAAATCCTACATTGATTGATGATATACCCAGGTGTTGCAGAAATCCGCCCCAGTCACTACCCGCCCCCAGTGCAGATAACTTCATATTTTTATCGCCAAGCAATTTTGTTCTTTTTAGTTTATCAGCATTTATAATGTTGAGTGCATATTTTCTCTCTTTTATAGAAACACCGGTTTGCGGATCCATCACCTGCTCGGTGATCTCATTAAAAAATGGCTCAAAAATATGCGAGCCACCGGCATTAATGAATCCACGACTATTTCCATCTGTATTGATATAGGCTACAGCTTTTTTCTTTAATTCGTCCTGGTGATCTTCTACCCATTCAGTGGAACCTAATAAAGCAGGTTCTTCACCATCCCATGCGCAGAATACAATAGTTCGTTTTGGCTTAAATCCTTTTTTTACTAATTCTCCAATCGCTCTGGCCGCATCCAGTTCGGCCACCATTCCACTGATGGGATCTTCAGCTCCATTGACCCAACCGTCATGATGATTACCGGCAATCACCCATTCATCAGGCCTTTCTGTCCCCTCCATTTTAGCAATTACATTATACAGGGGCTTTATATCCCAATTGAAAGATAATTTCAAATGTACTTTTTCCATGGAAGGACCTACATGATAAGTGATAGGTAACGCACCTCTCCATGAAGCCGGCACCACTTCACCCTGCAGGGATTGCAATAAGGGTAATGCATCTTCATAAGAGATTGGCAACACTGGAATTTTCATGATGGTTTCAGCTTCTTTAATATCCAGCCGCTTTGCATCCTTTACAGCACCATATCCCGGAGTCAGTGGATCTCCGGGTGCCACGGGCATATCCATCACAGAACCTCTTTGCACACCATTGCGTGGACGATACCCGCCTTCAGGGTAAGTATCTCCTTTGGCATAACCATCATCGCCAGGATCAGAATAGATGATACACCCGATTGCTCCATGCTCTGCCGCAACTTTTGGTTTAATGCCCCGCCAGGAACCTCCGTATTTAGCTATCACGATTTTTCCCTTTACATCAACACCCATTCTTTCCAATTCTTCATAATCAGCCGGTACGCCCCGGTTTACAAAAACCAATTGAGCCGTAACATCCCCATCTGCAGAATATGCATTGTAGGGAGGCAACTGCTCTGCTTTTTGTCCCGATGTTTTATCCGCCGCAATTACTGGCTCCAGCAATTTTGCTTTATAAGGTTTTTTGCCCGTTAGTTCCAATAATCTTGTTTTGGGTGTTGGAAATAAAACAAAATATTCTGCAATCTCTGTTTGATAACCCCATTGATTGAAGAGGGATGCCATGTAATCAGCATTGGCTTTATCCTGCGGGCTTCCAACGTGGTGTGGATGTGATGTCAAAAATTTCATCCACTCATCCTGGCTGGCAGCTTTGAGTTGATCATCAAATTGTTTTTCCCAATCTATTTGCCTGGCTGCATTGATTTCAGTAAAGCCCATTACGTTTTGAGCACTGGCGAAGGATATTGAAAATAT
>JBPPMM010000279.1:0-9893 GCA_051306075.1 Chitinophagaceae bacterium | reverse complement strand
GGGATTGAACGGATGATCAATACTACCGAAAGGAGTAGATTTAGTAATCTTATTCTCCTCTGAGGTTGGAGAATACTGGCCTTTTGTCAATCCATAGATCTGGTTATTAAAAACAAGAAGATTCACATCAAAATTCCGTCTCAATAAATGGATGGTATGGTTTCCACCTATACTCAGGCTATCTCCATCACCACTCACTATCCAAACGCTAAGTTCCGGCCGGCTGGCTTTCAACCCGGAAGCTACGGCAGTAGCCCGGCCATGAATTGAATGCATGCCATATGTGTTCATATAATAAGGAAAACGGCTGCTGCAACCAATACCAGAAATTATTACAATATTTTCCCTGGGTATGCCCAGTGTGGGCATCACTTTTTGAACCTGCGCCAGAATAGAATAATCTCCGCAACCAGGGCACCATCTAACCTCCTGGTCAGTTGCAAAATCTTTTGGTGTAAGGGCCGGAGCGGCTGCAATCACATTACTCATAGATAATTATTGGCTGTAAAATTACAAATCTAAACCAAGACTTGCAGATGAAAAACCAACTTACCGTTAAGTTTAAATTTTTGAGAGAGTATCACTTTAAGTATTTGTAATAAATTACAGGTTCAATACACTATTTATGCCCGATATTTTGTACGATTTTGGAATGGTAGGCCTGGGTACCATGGGTCGCAACTTACTGTTGAATATTGCCGACCATGACCTGGCCGCTATTGGTTTTGATAAAGATATTTCAAAAGCAACACTGTTAGAAAATTCCGCAACCCAGGGTACAGTTGTAAAAGGAGTCAATTCATTACCAGAAATGATCTCCTTATTAAAAACACCCCGGAAACTGATGTTGCTGGTGCCTGCAGGACCTATAGTAGATGCTGTGCTCAACGACCTTATTCCTTTATTGAGCGAAGGCGATATTGTAATAGATGGGGGTAATTCTCACTTTACTGATACATTGAAAAGAATAGAATACCTGAAAGATAAAAAAATTCATTTCATGGGTATGGGCGTCAGCGGCGGAGAACAGGGTGCCAGAACAGGACCCAGTATAATGCCCGGGGGCGATAAGGAAGCATGGACCCTGGTAAAACCTATACTTGAAGCAATAGCCGCCAGGGTAAATACACCCGGGAAGCCGGATGCTGAACCTTGCGTAGCATATATGGGTAATCATGCGGCCGGCCATTATGTAAAAATGGTACATAACGGAATTGAATACGGCATCATGCAGATCATCAGTGAAGTGTATGATTTTCTAAAAAGAGGTCTTGAACTGACTAATGATGAAATGCATTTGGTATTTGAAAAATGGAATGAAGGAGAATTGCAATCTTTTTTATTGGAAATTACTGCTGACATTTTTACTAAGGCGGATGACTTGACAAACAACCGGCTTATTGATATGATTTTATACAAGGCGGGATCGAAGGGTACAGGTAAATGGACATCACAGGAAGCCATGAACCTTCCTGTGCCTTTGCCCACTATAGACATGGCCGTTGCCATGCGTGATATATCGGGATATAAAGATGAAAGAATAAAGGCATCCGCCCTGTATAAACAAAAGATTAAAACTTTTGCAAGAACAAAAGAAAAACTTATTAAGCAATTGGAAGACTCCTTATATGCAGCCATGCTTATCACCTATGCCCAGGGATTATCCATGCTGCACAAGGCATCAGATGAAAGAGAAATGAATATTCCCCTGCAGGATGTAGTAAGAATATGGAGAGGAGGCTGTATTATTCGTTCTGCGCAGTTGGAAATATTTACCGCAGCTTTTAAAAAGAACAAGGATCTTCAAAATATCCTGTTAGATAAAAAGATTGCGGCACTTGTAAAAAAGAAACTGACATCTTTAAGAAAAATGGTACAACAGTATGCAAGTGCCAAAATTCCGGCTGCGGGGTTAATGAGCGCATTGGCTTACTTTGATGCTTATTCCAGCGAAAGAATGGCTACAAATCTGATCCAGGCACAAAGAGATTATTTCGGCGCACATACATATCAGCGTATCGATGAGGATGGAAATTTTCATACTGAATGGTAGGTTTATTGAAGTGGTCACATAGATCAGGAAATTAATTAAATGAATGAATTGACCTTTAAACCTCGGGGCAGGAATTACCTGCACATGCAAGAAAGGCGACCCGATTTTGGATTTATCAATTAAACTGAGAAATGGAAACAAAGAAAAATACAAACCCCACGCTACTTTTTATATTTGGCGGAAGCGGGGACCTTACCAACCGGAAGTTGATACCCGCATTATACAATTTGTATATTGATAATTACCTGCCTGAAAAATTTTTTGTCATTGGTGTGGGCCGTACCAAATTTTCCTCACAGGATGAATACAGAAATAAACTTTTGGAAGGAGTAAAGCAGTTTTCACGCCGCAAAGGCGAGGAAAACGGACAATGGAAAACCTTTTCAGAGAATATTTTATACTTTGAAAAAGATCTGTTAGATGATAATACTTATACTGACATAATAGGCTGGATCAATGAAAAAGGTAATGAATGGAAAGCCCGGCCTACCGTGATCTTTTACCTGGCAGTGGCCCCTCAACTAGCCCCGGGCATAGCCCAAAAATTATCCGATAAGAATATCTGTACTGACCCTGCTCAAACCCGGCTCGTTTTTGAAAAACCATTTGGCCATGATCTTAAAAGTGCAAAGGAACTTAATACGTTATTGGCCGGATTATTTGATGAAGAACAGATATTCCGGATTGACCATTACCTGGGCAAAGAGACCGTTCAAAATATCCTCGCTTTTCGTTTTGCAAATACTATGTTTGAACCGATATGGAACTGCAATTATATTGACCATATTCAAATTACTGCTGCGGAAACGGTGGGAGTTGAAGACAGGGGAGGCTATTTTGAGCAGGCAGGTGCATTGAGAGATATGGTACAGAATCACATCTTGCAGTTAATTTGTATGGTGGCTATGGAGGCCCCAACTTCTTTTGAAGCAAATGAGATCCGGAATAAGAAAGTGGATGTTCTCAATGCTATAAGGAAAATAAGTCCGGAAAACGTCCATTCGCATACCGTTCGCGGCCAATATAGCAATGGCTGGCTGAAAGGGAATGAAGTACAGGGTTACCGCCAGGAAAAAAACGTTAGCCCGCATTCACCAATAGAAACTTTTGTTGCTGCTAAATTTTTTATTGATAACTGGCGATGGCAGAATGTTCCATTCTATATAAGAACAGGAAAGTACCTGCATGAAAAAACGACTCTTATTACTGTCCAGTTTAAGGATGCCCCTCAATTTGCCTTTCCAAAAGAAGCTGCGGAAACCTGGAGGCCTAATCGCTTAATGTTTAGCATACAGCCGCAAACAGATATCCGGCTCCGTTTTCAGGCAAAGCGGCCAGGGCCCGTGATGATCCTTAACCCTGTTGATATGGTATTTAGTTATGCTGAAGCTTATGATGAGCAGGAGCCTGAAGCTTACGAAACTCTTTTGGAAGATGTAATAGAAGGCAATCCTACTTTATTTATGCGAGCAGACCAGGTAGAGGCTGCCTGGAATGTGATCACTCCCATATTAGAAACCTGGCAAAAGCGGCCACCCGTTGATTTTCCCAATTATGCACCGGATGGCTGGGGGCCTGAAGACGCCGAAGCCTTAATTGCAAGAGACGGGCATAATTGGGTAACCGTTCCGCCAAAGAAAAAAGAAAAGAATAGTTTATAATAAATAATTGAATCAGATAATGCCCCGCACTAATCTTCATGTTTCAAAAGATGCAGACGATTTAAGTAACCATTTTGCCGGCTGGCTGGTATCTTTTATCAGGGAAGTTTTAGACAAACAAGAACTCTTTACTATCGCTTTATCCGGGGGCAGCACACCCAAAAAATTATATCAACTGCTGGCTTCTGAAAAATATTCAAAGCAAATTCAATGGGAAAAAATACATTTTTTTTGGGGAGATGAGAGATTTGTTCCATTTGATGACAGTAGAAATAATGCTAAAATGGCTTTTGATGATTTACTGAATCATGTGCCTGTAAATAAAAATCATATTCACATCATAAAAACAACCGGAACAGACCCTGAAGCGTCTGCATTAGAATATGAAAAAACGCTTCACAATTATTTTGATGGCAAGCTGAATACTTTCGATCTTGTTTTATTAGGCATAGGCAATGATGCACATACACTCTCATTGTTTCCCGGATACGACGTAATAGTCGAACGTAAAAAATGGGTAAGCGTATTATATCTGAAGGAGCAGCAGATGCATAGGATAACTTTAACTTCAGCAGTAGTGAATAGGGCAACAAGGGTAGCGTTTTTAATTAGTGGCGGTGACAAAGCTGCTGCGTTGTATCATGTTTTGAGCAGCGAACACGACCCATATTTATATCCTGCCCAAATCATACAACCGTTTAATGGTGAGCTGTATTGGTTTTATGATGAAGCAGCTTCTGCTGATCTGTAGTGTGAAGGCAAAACTCTTTATTGATTTAAATGCTTAATTATTTAACTATGATCATTAATAAACGAATTGTTACCATCTGCATTTTAATTGCATTTGTAATAACCGGTATAGCTGCTATCAAATTACCAACAGGCAAGTATAAAAATTTGAAAATTCTTCCCCAGGATATCGAAGAACAAAGATTAGATAGCATTATGGAATCCTATTCAAAGGCATTGGGCGTAAGCTGCAGTTTTTGTCATGTGGAATTAAAAAATCTTCCGGATAGTCTTGATTATGCATCAGACGAAAATACTATGAAGGAAAATGCAAGAGAAATGATGAGAATGACAATACTTATTAATACGAGCTATTTTTATTTCGATAAAACGGAAAAACCCGAATATTTGAAAGTCGTCAACTGCAAAACCTGTCACCGGGGGGAACCCTTTCCCGAGGAATGATTTTTATCAATAATTAAGACCTTCTTCTATTTCAAAAAAATAATCAAAGTTGTCTTTATAAGAGACAACATATAAACACTTATCAACCGATTGCGTATTAATACGAGAATTCGTAATGGTTTTACTGAATTTTAGTATAAACACTTAGCTTTTGGCACTATGAACTATATAAGGGCGTTACATTTACACTGAAGCGTCAGGCGATATGAGGAGTTTACCTTATCCTAACGAAAACCAATCCTATGACCCTGTTTAATTTAATGGGCTTTATTTCAACTGTTGCGCTAGTCATACCTGTCATTGTGCTTTTAGCCACAAAACTTACATGGTACAAAAGTTTTCCGGCGCTATTTTTCTACTATATTTTTGTTTCTTGCTATAATTTATTCCTGCTTGATTATATTAAGATAGATGGGACTGTAAGAAATTACCTGGGAATAGCCGCTAATTTAATGGACACGCCATTGATCTTATGCTTTTTGCTTTATTTTAGTAAAACAAGGGTTTTTCGAAAAAAATTACAGATAATAATCCTGAGCTTTATTGTTTTTGAAATTATTACGATAGCTATATTTGGGTATACTGTAAAAGCTACTACTATTATACTTGCGCCCGGTTTGCTTATTTCAATTATTATTTCATTGTATTCCTTTTTACACCAGGTAAAGATTGCCGTAGAATATCATAAGGCCTTTGGCAAGGCAGTTATGGCAGCCTCGCTTCTTTTTGCCTATGTTGGCTATGGTTTTGTATATATCGTATTTTATCTTGTGCAAACGGAATATAAAGATGATGCACACCTGGTCTTTTTCCTTATAACAATATTTTCGTGTCTTGCCATGTCAGCTGGTATACACCTGGAAAGAAAAAGAGTTGAGCAATTATTGGAATTACAAACTACCCGGGAGGAGCTAAAAGAGATCTACGGCAAAGAAGGATCAAAAAAAATGGCAAACCCTTTTGAGTCTGCCATAAATTTCAGGAAAGAACCATGGAATTAAAAGCAATACTTTCCTTTCTCTATCATTTGATCAGCAATCCTTCTTCTTGCCTCTTTTGAATTAAAAGGTTCGGCTTTGGTGAATCTTTTTAGTCCCATTAATATCATCCTTTGTTCATCCCCGTCTGCAAAAGCATTGATAGCATCCTTACCCGATTTATTTACTTTGTCGGCCGCATCATATAAATAAACCCTCATTATATCCTGGTAAATTTCAGTTGCTTTCTCTCCTTGCTGATCTGTCATTTTAATAACACGCAGCAAAACGCTTTCGGCATTAAAGGTTTCAATAGCCATATCAGCCAGGTTCATCAGAACCTCTTGTTCATTTTCTATTTTCGTCATTAACCGCTGCACGGCTGCACCTGCCGCCATCAGAATTGCCTTCTTCAGGTTGGCCACCAATTTCTTCTCCTTTGCAAAAGAAGTTTCATCTTCTGCGCCAAAATCGGGAATACTCATTAATTCCTTTTGAATATTCATAACCGAACTCATCAGGTCCAGCCTTCCTCCCATTGCTCTTTTTAAAGTCATATCCAGGGTAAGCAAGCGATTGATTTCATTTGTTCCCTCATATATCCTGTTGATACGACTATCCCGGTATGCCCTGGAAATATTATACTCAGCACTGAATCCGTTACCTCCATGTATTTGTACACCCTCATCCACAACATAGTCCAGCACTTCGCTTCCAAATACTTTCAGCATAGCACATTCAATGGCATATTCCTCAGCCGCCCCCAATAACGCTTCATTAAAAGGCTTGCCCGCTGCCAGCAATTCTGCCTCTTTTTCATCAACCCAATTGGCTGTTCTGTACAGAGCGGATTCGGCCACGAAGATCCGGATGGCCATCTCCGCCAGCTTATGTTTTATAGCTCCGAAATTTGCAATAGGTTGTTTGAATTGCTCTCTTGTTTTTGCATACTCAACCGTATTACTCAGAGCTCTTCTTGCACCTCCATTTGCCGCTGCACATAATTTCAAACGCCCGATGTTAAGAATATTAAATGCGATCTTGTGCCCTTTTCCGATTTCTCCCAACAAATTCTCAACGGGTACCTTTGCGTCCTGGAAATACAACTGAACAGTAGAAGACCCTTTAATTCCCATTTTTTGTTCTTCAGGTCCCTGGGTAAATCCTTCGGTACCTCTTTCCACTATGAATGCGGAAAATTTATCGCCATCTACTTTTGCAAAAACTGTATATACCTGGGCAAAACCGCCGTTAGTAATCCAGCATTTTTGTCCATTCAGCAAATAAAATTTACCATCATCACTTAGCCTGGCTGTTGACTTAGCACCTAATGCGTCACTACCACTATTTGGTTCCGTTAAGCCATAAGCACCTGCCCATTCTCCGGTAATGAGCTTGGGAATATATTTTTGTTTTTGCTCTGGGGTTCCAAAATATAATATGGGTAAAGTTCCAATACCGGTATGTGCCGCAATGGCCACAGAAAAAGAATGGCCTGCTCCCAGGTATTCATTGACAATGGTTGATGTCACAAAATCTTTCCCCAGTCCCCCATATTCCTCCGGGAAAGAAACGGAGAGCAACCCTTGCTCACCTGCCTTTGTTACCAGCGACTTCATCAAGCCAGGTTCCAGGTTATCTATACGGTCAAGAATGGGATATACTTCTGCATCCAAAAATTGATCACACATGTCCCTGATCATCTTTTGCTCCTCATCAAAACCTTCAGCGGTAAATGTTTCAAAGGGAGATGATTCTTTAATTAACCATTCACCACCTTTCAATAGTGTTTTGGTTTTGGCAGTTTCACTCATGGTTTAAAATTTTAAATTTTTCTGTTAGTTATTATTTTACGGATTAAAATCTTTTCTCAAAAAATAAGAAAATTCCTTTATGTCAAATTATTATAAACAATTTGTAATACCTCTTTGCATACATCTATCCTGTCGGCAGGCACTGTTTTCAAAGCCTCGTTCAGAGTTTCGTCTGCAATAAGCATAGTCTCTTCTTCCAATTTTTCTGCATTTTTTGTCAGATATATCAGGTTGATTCGCCTGTCGTTTTCAGACGCAACTCTTTTAACCAGGTTTAATTTCTCCAGATTATCTACAAGCCGGGTAATGCTGGGTTTATCACGAAATGTGGCATTACACAATTGCTGCTGACTTCTGCCGTCCTCTTTCCATAAATGGTATAAAACGCTCCATTGTTCAATTGTTATGTTAAGGCCCGCACTATTAAATTTTTTCTGCAAGCGTCGGGCAATTGCCGTAGAAGCCTTCCCGGTAACAAAGCTATACAGTTCTCCTTTTTTAAATTGGTTGTTTGGCATATAGTTGTTTGTGCAACTAATCAAAATTAATATTATTTTTGATTAGTCCAACTATAATTTGAGCAAATTATTCTCTTTCAAAATGGATCAGCATCTTCTTTCATATAATGGATCGCAAATTTGCTATTATCGTTTCGGCTATGGTCTTAAAGCAATAATTTGTTTCCATGGATTTGGAGAAGATGGAACATTATATAACTTTTTGGAAAAATATTCCGGCGATCAGTTCACTTTCTATTCCATCGATTTACCCTTCCATGGCAAAACTCTTTGGAAGAATGAAATGCCATTTACCACCCGGGATTTGCAGAATATTATCCGGAAAATAGTTGATCAAAATAAGCACGGTTCACAAAACGCAATTACAGGATTTACTTTACTTGGTTTCAGTTTGGGGGGCAGAGTTGCTTTGAGTCTTTACCAGGCACAACCCGATTGGATAGAAAAACTGGTTTTACTTGCACCAGATGGGCTGAAAGTAAATTTTTGGTATTGGTTTTCCACTCAAACGCGGTTAGGTATCCAGCTTTTTTCCTTCACTATGAAATACCCGGGATGGTTTTTCGCATTTATCAAAATTTTAAAAAAGACGGGTTTTATAAATGCCAGTGTCTTCAAATTCGTAAATTATTATATTGGTAATAAAACCGCCCGCCAATTATTATTCGACCGATGGACAAGTTTACGAAAACTGAAACCCGACTTAAAGCTTATAAAAAATTCCATCAAATTACATAGAACACCCACACGCCTTGTTTATGGCAAATATGATCGAATTATACTACCAGTAAGAGGTCAGTTATTTCAAAAAGATATTGAAGAATTTTGCACTGTTACAGTCATAAAATCTGGTCACCAGGTGGTACACGAAAACCATATTGAAGAAATATTGCCTGTTTTATTTCAATAAAGATGCATTGATTAGATTTACCCTTTTTTAAATGGCACTGGTATATATTTTCATACTTCTTTTTATTTTCTACTCCATTCTTGTTATCTATTACTGGCGGGTCTTTATTTCTATTCCTGAACCCAAAGACCTGGATTTGGATCTATCAGAAGAAATCTCTTCGGTTTATATTTCTGTAATTATTCCGGCCCGAAATGAGGAAGAAAATATCGGAATTTTATTAAAAGCATTGCAGGAGCAAACTTATCCGACGAATCATTTCGAAATTATAGTTATCAATGATCATTCAACCGATAAAACCCAGGAAATAGTTTCTCAATTTCCAGGAGTAAAATTGTTAGATCTGAAGGAGGATGCAATTAACTCATATAAGAAAAAGGCAATTGAAATAGGAATAGCTGCTGCTTCGGGTGAACTAATAGTAACAACTGATGCGGATTGCGTGCCAGCACCCACCTGGTTGCAAACCATTGCTAACTTCAAACTGAAAACCAAGGCAGGCTTTATTGTAGCTCCTGTGGTATTCGATTATAATTCTTCGCTTGTGCAAACTTTCCAGGCTGTGGATTTTATGATATTACAGGGTATCACGGCTGCGGCAGTATATCAAGGCATGCATTCCATGTGCAATGGAGCTAACCTGGCTTATGAAAAAAAATTGATTTATGATGTACACGGCTGTCACGGAATTGATGATATTGCCTCTGGTGATGATATGCTTCTGATGCATAAAATTGCAAAAAAATATCCTGGCAGGATCCAATAT